>JADGDL010000049.1 GCA_016744875.1 Sulfurovum sp. | reverse complement strand
CTTTGATACCGTCTAAAAGTGAAAGCAGTTTCTTTGCCGCAGAGATATCATCATTGACATCTTTGATGACAAGGTATTCGAACATCACCCTCTTTCTATCATTGACAGGAAAGTTTTTCACTGCATCAATGATTGACTGAATATTATAGGCTTTGTTAATAGGCATCAGTGTTTCTCTCAGGTCATCATCTACCGCGTGAAGTGATATGGCAAGGTTGATACCTAACTCCATTTTACCTAGTCTTTCTATCTTAGCACTCAGTCCCGAAGTGGATATAGTTTGTCTATGTGTGGCGATCGCCATTCCTTCTGGGTCTGCAAATACCTTAACAGATTTGGCAACCTCTTTTAAGTTGTCAAGTGGTTCACCCATACCCATATAAACAAGATTGACACGACGGTTGGCATCGATGTTATTATCGCGCTTTATCAGACGTACCTGTTCAACTATTTCACCGGCAGTCAAGTTACGCATAAAACCGCCCTTTGCAGTCAAACAAAATGAACACCCTACCTTGCACCCTACCTGAGATGAGATACAGACCGTATAGCGTTCCTGATGCTTTACAGAGCCATCTTTATGATACTCTTTAGCTCTCATGAGAAGGAGTACTGCTTCAACCGTATGGCCATCATGTAATTCAAAAAGATATTTGCGACTTCCATCTTTTGAGTTTTGCACCATCACTTGTTTAAGAGGGGTAAGGGTATATTCCTCTTCAAGTTTTTCTCTCATCTCTTTTGGGAGATTTTTCATCTCTTCAAAGGACTCTATATATTTATGATAGATCCACGAGTAGATCTGTTTTGCCCTAAAAGAAGGTTTGATCTTTTCCGCCAACTCTTCTTTTGTTAAGTCCTGTATTATTTTTTTCAACTGTTTGCCTTCTTATTCATATACTCGGTTAATCTTATCATTGCTTCTGCATGATTCTTCTTAAAATCCTCATGTGCATTTTCATCACAATAATTTGTCACTATAAAAATACCCGCTGCAGGTATAGCAAATTTTTCTGCTACTTTAAGTACAGCAAAAAATTCCATATTTTCCAAATGGATATTTTGTGCAATGTAATGTTTCGATCGTTTTGCATCTGAAGTAATATAGTTAGAGGAGTTCACCATTGTTTCACGTGAAACATCGTCTGCCGTTGAGATAACATTATCTATAGGCGTGTATGAACCTCCACCAAAAAAACTGTTCTCTATATTCGTTGCTGTTTTTGATTCTATGATGTCAAATATTTCTTTTTCACCATACGAACCAGCCGACCCGACAAAGAGTAAAAATGGCGGGGGATTCTCTATACACATTTTTGTAAGATTAATGGAAACATCAATCATTCCAATACCTACGGGTTTAGCAAAATTAAAACTTTCACTCTCTCCTGCACAAACGATCATCTATAACCTTACCGGTATATTTTGAGATTTAAGATACCGTTTAAGATCCATAATGTCAATCTCTCTAAAGTGAAAAATAGAAGCTGCCAATGCAGCATCAGCATGACCTAATGTGAATGCTTCTTCCATATGTTTCATGGTCCCTGCACCACCACTTGCGATCACTGGTATGTTTACCAGTTCACCTATCTTTTTGTTGAGTATATTATCAAACCCTGCCTTAGTACCATCTGCATCCATGGAAGTGACAAGTAATTCACCCGCACCTCTGTCATAGGCTTCTTTTGCCCATGCAAGTGCATCGATACCGGTATCATGTCTACCACCATGTGTAAAGATATTCCATTTGTCCTCACTCACCTGTTTTGCATCGATCGCAACAACAATACACTGTGAACCAAAACGTTTTGCACCTTCTTCAATGAACTCAGGTTTCTTGATGGCAGCAGAATTAATACTTACTTTATCGCAACCCACGTTTAACAAGTTATAGATATCCGAAAGTTCCCGTATACCTCCCCCAACAGTAAGTGGGATAAACACTTCTTTTGCTACTTGTTTAACAACATCTACAATCGTGTCACGCCCTTCATGTGTCGCACCGATATCAAGAAAAGTGATCTCATCAGCACCCTCTTCATTATATCGATATGCTACTTCTACAGGGTCACCTGCATCACGTAATCCAACAAAATTGACACCTTTAACCACACGCCCATTATCTACATCCAGGCAAGGTATAATACGTTTTGCAAAATAGTCCATCTTCTTCTCCATTTTAATTGAACGGTGTCATCAATAATAAAAATTGTATTTTACGCATTTTGTGATGTTATGACACAGTTAGGATTTAATTATGGTAGAATTATACAAAAATTATCCCAAATTGAGGATAAGTATAGAGCATAAAGGTATATTATAGTATGATAATTGATAATTTAGCCGAATTTGCTTCTAAGAAATTTGGTCAAAACTTTTTGAAGAATGATATCTATCTTCATAAGATCATCCAAGCGATGCCCAACGACAACTTAAAAGTTGCAGAGATTGGACCTGGCTTAGGTGATTTAACCAAAGAACTTGTAAAAGTTCGAAATGTCACAGCATTTGAGGTTGATAAAAGATTATGTGAGCATCTTACGACCGAGTTTGAAGAACCCATCCACAAAGGGCAATTTGAATTACGGTGTGGAGATGTGCTTGAGCGTTGGGAGTCAGGAAGTTTACTGGATGAGCCTTATCATCTGGTAGCTAACCTGCCCTACTATATCGCGACCAATATCATATTAAAAGCATTTAAAGATGAACACTGCCAGTCTATACTGGTCATGGTTCAAAAAGAAGTAGCTGTTAAGTTTTCAGCAAGTGTCACACAAAGAGAGTTTTCTGCTTTGTCTGTACTTGCAAATTCTGTAGGAAAAGCAACACTTTGTTTCGAGGTTGAGCCCGAAGCATTTGTGCCTCCTCCCAACGTTACTTCTGCCGTGCTTTTAATAGAGAAAAACCAGTCACAGGATGATAAAAAGTTTGAAGCGTTTTTAAAAGTTGCATTTTCGCAGCCACGCAAAAAGCTTTTCAAAAACCTCATTTCTGTTTTTTCTAAAGATATTGTTAATCAAACTTTCGAAAAATTAGATTTAGACACTAATCTTCGACCTCATGAAGCTGAGACATCTATTTATCATCACATATATAATGAACTAAAGGATAATTTAGATGGAAAACAACGAGCAAAACAACCCAAACAAACCTCAAGGTCAAGAGCAGCCAACACAAAGAAGCAGAAGACCTAACCCACATAGACAAAATAACAGTGGGCAAAACAAACCAAATGCACAGGGTCAAGACCAAAACCGTCCCAACCCTAATGCAAACAGAAAACCAAACCCGAATAAAAAACCAAACCCAAATAGGGATGTAGATGGTAACGTTCAGGACAAAGAAACACCAAACGGTAACAGAAAACCAAACCCGAATCAAAATAGAAATAACGATAACCGTAACAATCAAAACAGAAAACCACATAAACCAGGTGCTAACAAACCAAACCAAAACCGTAGTGCTGGAGGGAATAAAAACAAGAACAGAGGCAGACGTAAAAATGTCACCACTGTGAATGATACTATGAGAGCTTCACTTGAGGAGAATGCTCGTGTAAAAGATGCTACCATGAATCCATGGAAGCAAATAGACATGGCAGCTAAAGGTAAGATCCGTTTTACACCACTGGGTGGTCTTGGTGAGATCGGTGGGAACATGGCTGTACTTGAGACAGAAACAACAGCGATTGTCATCGATGTAGGTATGTCTTTCCCTGATGAAACGATGCACGGTGTAGATATTTTGGTACCTGATTTCTCTTACTTGCATACACTCAAGGCAAGTGGCAAAGAGGTACATGTCATTATTACACATGGACATGAAGACCACATTGGTGCGATGCCTTACTTGTTTAAAGAGTTACAATTCCCTATCTATGCAACACCACTGGCACTTGCAATGATAGAAAATAAATTTAATGAACATGGGCTCTCTGCACACACCAATAAATTTAACTTTGTCACACTGAGAAAACAGTATCAGATCGGTGACATGAAAATAGAGTGGTTACATAACACGCACTCTATTATTGATGCCTGTTCATTGGCTATTGAGACACCTGCTGGAACTATCATCCATACAGCTGACTTCAAGATAGATCATACTCCTGTAGATGACTATACAATGGACCTGCACCGTTATGCGTACTATGGAGCTAAAGGTGTACTTTGTCTTTTCTCTGATTCAACGAATTCACATAACCCAGGATTTACAAAAAGTGAAAAAGTTGTTGGTAAAACCTTTGATACACTCTTTGACCTCGCAAAAGGAAGAGTGATCATGTCTACATTTTCTTCCAATGTTCACCGTATCTTCCAAGCAATGGAAAGAGGGGTGAAGCATGGTAGAAAGATCTGTGTTATCGGTCGTTCTATGGAGCGTAACGTTGAGACGAACAGAGCACTTGGCTTTGTAGACATTGACGATAAACACTTCATAGAAGTACATGAAGTACCAAAATATGCTGAGCATGAAATACTTGTTGTTACGACAGGTTCACAAGGTGAAACTATGGCAGCACTTAACCGTATGGCTACCGATGAACATAGACACATCAAGCTCAAGCCTTCAGATACAGTGATCATCTCTGCATCAGCCATTCCTGGTAATGAAGCTTCTGTTTCCGGACTGATGAATAAACTTATCAAAGCTGGTGTAACGGTACGCTATAAAGAGTTTGCAGATATTCATGTCTCCGGTCATGCAGGACAAGAAGAGCAAAAACTCATTTTAAGACTTGTACAACCTAAATTTTTCTTACCTGTTCACGGTGAGTATAACCACATTGCGGCACACGCAAAGACAGCTGTTTCATGTGGTGTTGATGAAAGAAATATCTTGCTTATGTCTGATGGGGACCAAGTAGAGATCACACCTAAGTACCTCAAAAAAGTAAAAACGATCAAATCTGGTAAAACATACATTGATAACCAAAACAATATGACCATTGAAAATGATGTTGTTCTTGACAGACAAAAGCTTGCAGAAGACGGTATCGTCAATGTGGTAGCACAGATCGCACAAAGTAACCAAAAAATTGTAGGAAAACCAGTGATCACTACCCATGGTCTAGTCCCTGACAAAGAAGACAAAAAGTTCCAAAAAGAGATCGAAGTGATGCTCGAGACAATGTTGCTTAACATGAAGCCTGAAGCATTGAAAAATCATAAAGATATAGAAAATGATATTAGAAACTCTATAAGAAAACATGTTATCCGTACTAAAAAGAGATACCCTCTCATCATCCCTACTATCTTCATCGTTTAGTTTTCTGCCTTCGGGCAGAGAAGTCTCTCTATCTAACAAATCATATAATCATTTTTCTTTATAATAATTATAAGCTTAATCTATTTATAACTAAAATCTTGCTATAATTTCATCTTTATATCAACATAAAAGGGGATTATAATATGAAAAAATCCATATTGGCACTACTTATACTATTGGTAGTACTTATTGTTACATGTGTCTATCAAAAAACATACACACTATACTCTACTTCTCCAAAAGAGCTCACCTTAATAGAAAGAGCCAGTACAGAGAAAAGCGCAGTAAAAACAGTTGCCGTAGAGAAAATACCATCTACCATACCTGTTGTTTCGGTACCAACTCCGATCAAACCTGTAGAAGTAAAACCATTGGTTGAAACAAAACCTGCCGTAGTACATACTCCTGTTACGGAAACAGAAGATACTGTTAAAAAAGAAGCTAAAGAAAAACCTAGCATAGAAAGTACAGATAAAACAAAACCTGTTAGGAAAAATGCTGAAGAGAAAGCGTTAGTTCTACCTAAAGAAACAAGTGCACCTAAAGTTGTAACTGCAGAAAAATCTAGCACAGAAAGTACAAATGAAATACAACCTGCTACGCATAATGCTGCAGATAAAGAGATCGTTGACTACATTATGTGGGCACTTAATAACAGAGATATCGCACTTAAGAACAGAGATGAAGTTGAAGCACGTATCCATGAGCTTATCACCAAAGCACTCAATGATAGAAAAGTTGTCCTTGATGAGAGAAGTAAAAATGAAGTAGTACTTGAAAAACAGCAAACAGAACTCATAGATGCCAGAGATGCAGACTATGAAAGTGTCATTAACCCAAAAACAACAACCAAAGGAGAAAAATAATGTTAGAAATCGCCTCACAAATCACGATTTGTCTACTTATCGCAGCACTTATAGGATTTATGATTGGATATATCGTAGCCAAAAGCCAATCTGCAAAAGCTGAAATAGCAGAAGAGATAAAAGAAGAAAAGAAAGTTGCAAAGACTACAGAAAAAGCCCAGGCTAAAACTGATCTAAAAGCAAAAGTTGCAGAAGAAAAAGCTAAGGCTAAAGCAAAAAAAGCAGCAGAAAAAGAAAAAGCTGATGCAGAAACAAAGGCAGCTGAAGAAAAGGCTCAGACTGAAGCTAAAAAAGCAGCAGAAAAAGCAAAGGCAGCTGACGAAAAAGCTCAGGCCGAAGCAGAAAAAAAAGTAAAAGCTGCTGCAAAAGCAAAAGCCGCTAAAGAAAAAGCTGAAGCTGAGAAAGCCGCAGCAGCCAAAGCAGAGATTGAAGCAACAGGTGAAAAACCAGAACTTCTTGATGCAGCACGCAATGGCAAAAAAGATGACCTTACACAGATCAAAGGTATCGGGCCGAAAGTAGCCGATCAGCTTAATGAAGCAGGGATCTATCACTTAGATCAAATAGCAACTTGGACGGAAGCAAATATCAAGTGGTTAGAGATCAACACAACATTTGCACACCGCGCGACTAAAGATCTATGGGTTAGCCAAGCTAAATCTTTCAAATAATCTTTTCTTCATGAGATGACCAAATGGTCATCTCCTCCCTACTCTATACAGAACTATCTTTATGCTATAATTATTGAAAAATTAAAGATAACATATGGATCTTATTAAAATAGGCCAGGAAACATTTTATACAGAAGCGGATGCCCTTCAGAAGGCTGCGGATAGATTAGACCATAATTTTCTAGATGCCATTGCACTTATACTTGGTACAAAAGGGAAACTGATCATCACGGGTGTAGGCAAATCCGGACTGGTTGGAGCTAAGATGGCAGCTACCTTTGCAAGCACAGGTACCTCCTCATTCTTTTTACACCCCACGGAAGCACTGCATGGAGACCTGGGGATGATAGGGAAAGAAGATACACTTTTAGCTATTAGCAGCAGTGGAGAAAGTGAAGAACTTACTAAAATTCTTCCTCACATCAAACGCTTTGAGATACCCCTTATCGGTCTTACTGGGAATAAAAACTCCTCTTTAGGCTCTTATGCAGATGTGTTTCTTGATATCTCAGTGGAGAAAGAAGCGTGTCCCCTGGGGATAGCCCCCACTACATCCACTACACTCACCATGGCATTGGGTGATGCACTGGCTGTGGCCCTCATGGAGAAAAGAGGATTTAAGCAAGAAGATTTTGCCTCTTTCCACCCTGGTGGATCACTGGGGAAAAAGCTTTTTGTACGTATAAAAGACCTGATGAAAACTGAAGAGTTACCTGTCATTAATGACACGACTACGCTTAAAGAGGCTATCGTAACGATGAGTGAAGGGAAACTAGGGAATGTGCTCATAGTCGATGAGGCAAAGACCTTTGTAGCCATCTTAAGTGATGGGGATCTTAGACGGGCTCTCATGCATGAAGACTTTTGTTTGGACCATCCTGCCATAAGATATGCGACAAAAGAACCTAAAAGCTATACAAATACTGAACTGCTTGCCAGTGAAGCACTTGAGATCATAGAGGAAGGTCGCATACAGCTCCTCCCAATCACAGATACACAAAACAGGATCATAGGTACATTGCATATACATGATCTGATCAATGCCGGTATCAAAAGTAAATAACAATGGACAAAAATGAGATTAAACAAATATATATCACACAACACTAAATACTCAAGACGAGAAGCGGATACCCTTATTGAAGCAGGAGAAGTCACCCTGAACAAAAAACCGCTCAAAGAGTTCGGTTACGAAGTACAGGAAGATGACCATATCTACGTTAAAGGCAAAGCCGTAAAAATAACGAGTGAACTGACCATCATCGTCTACAATAAGCCCAAAGGTGTACTTGTCACTAAAAAAGATGACCGGGGACGTGCAACTATCTATCATAAGCTACCAGGCAAATTTAGACACTTCACCCCTGTGGGAAGGTTGGACTATGCCTCTGAAGGACTTTTGCTTCTCACAGACGATGTAGAAGTGGCTACAGCCCTTATGGAGAGTGGATTGGACCGTACGTACAATCTTAAGATAGACAAACCCGTCACCTCTGAAATGATTGCCGCGATGAAAGAAGGCCTTGTTCTGGATGATGCAAGAGCTGGTGCGCATGAAAAGTCTAAGATATATTCTATGGAGTTTGCACCTTTTGCGCACTTTGAACTCAGAAGCGAAGGCAAGAACTTCTCAAAGCTCCGAGTAACGATCAAAGAAGGGAAGAACAGGGAACTTAGACGTTTCTTTGCACACTTTGAAGCAAAAGTACTTGACCTTAAACGTGTTGCCTTTGGCGGTATAGAATTAAATAACCTCCCCGAGAATAAAACACGCTACTTTACACGCAGAGAATACGATGATGTACATAAGTTTATGAAACGTAAAAGAGCCAATGCTCAGGCAGATATCAAAAACAGAGAAAATGAGCTCAAACAAGAAGCAGATAACAAATATCAAAAAGAGTTGGAAGAAAAGAAACGTGATAGAGAAAAAAAGTTTAACAACAAAGACTGAAAATGTTAGATCTTGCACTAAAATATCGTCCTAAAACGCTTGATGAGCTCATAGGACAATCACATCTTCTAGGTCAAAATGCTGTACTTCAAAAACTCATCCTTAAAGATGCTCTCCCCCACATTTTTCTGTATGGACCTCCTGGTTGCGGGAAAACGACATTGGCAAGAGTGATCGCTTCAGTACTGGGCAGACCTTTTTATGAGATGAATGCGACCACACTCAAAATTGAAGACCTGCGTAAGATATTTAAAACGTATAGCAATGCTTTGGAAAAACCGCTTATTTTCATAGATGAAGTACACAGACTTAGTAAAAACCAGCAAGAAGTACTTTTGCCGTTTATGGAAAACCAGTCAGCACTGATCATCGGTGCTTCTACTGAAAACCCCTATTATTCACTTACTTCTGCCATGCGCTCCCGCTCACATCTTTTTGAATTGGAAAGTATCTCAGAAGAAGAACTCCATGACTATCTACAAAAGATACTTCACCTTGAAGACCTTACTATAGAAGACGATGCAAAAGAGTATCTCGTCTTTTCCAGTGGTGGAGATGTCAGAGCAATGTTAAACCTCTTAGAGAGTGCTTCAGCTATAGGGTCTCCTATCACACGTAAAATGCTGAAGCAAATACGGCCTCATGCTATGCAGGCAGGGAGTTCTGAGAGTGAAAGCCACTATGAACTTACCTCCGCCATGATCAAAAGTATCAGAGGTTCAGACATTGATGCTGCAGTCTATTATCTAGCCAGACTGATAGAAGGAGGAGAACCCGCAGAGTTTATCGCCAGACGTTTGGCTATATTGGCATCTGAAGATATCGGAAATGCAAATCCCCCTGCCCTCAATCTTGCGAGTTCAACACTCAACATCGTCAAACATATAGGATACCCTGAAGCCAGGATATCACTTTCACAATTAGTGATATATCTAGCTTCTTCTCCTAAGTCAAACAGTGCCTATATGGCCATCAATCATGCCCAAAAAGCCATTAAAGAGGGAGAGATACACCCTATCCCTTTACATATTAAAACGCATGCTAAAACGTATCTGTACCCTCATGATTTCGGGGGATGGGTAGAGCAATCTTATCTTTCTGTACCCAAAAAATACTATGAAAGTCAACACATAGGATTTGAAAAAACACTTTGGCAGTGGCATGAAAAAATAAAGTCTAAATAAACAGCACTTTTTTGACACTTTTCTATGCTATAATCAAATTTATTAAATATAAAAAGGCACTTTAATGAAAAGAAATATACTAAAAACCATACTTCTTGCAAGTGTGAGTATCGCACTATTAAACGGTTGTACAGGATCAGAAGCAACACCTAACAATGCTACACAAACAGGTGCAGTAGCTGGTGCTTTGACAGGTGCAGTCATAGGCTACAATTCTGGGAGCCATAGTGGGACAAATGCTGCTGTGGGTGCTGCTGTGGGTGCTCTTGCAGGTGGTGCATTAGGAAATGCCGTAGATAATAGTAACCCTCCTCCCCAACAATCTGGCGGATGGCAGTAAAATAATATAAAAGGAAATACAATGAAATTAAACAAAAGCTTACTTGTATCTACCATAGCAGTTTTTATGCTGAGTGGATGTTACAATCAGCCGGGCTTAGTGCAAGATGAAAGTTATAATCGTACCAAGACAGGTGCTGCAACAGGAGCCTTGGCTGGTGCAGCCATAGGATACAATACCGGTAGCAGAGACTCAAAAAGTGCCATCATCGGTGGATTACTTGGAGCAGCCCTCGGTGGAACTGTTGGATATAGTATGGATCAACAGGCAAATGAAGTGGCCCGTGCACTGGGTACAGGTGTAAATAATGACCCTCTTGCTGCACTCGACCCCAATAATGACATCATCGTTTCCAAAACAAGTGCTTATGTTAAGATCATGTTCAGAGATCGTATGATGTTTGCTGTAGATTCTGCTAATTTACAATACAGTGCAAAAAATAAAGTAAAAAAAGTGGGACAACTCTTAGCAAATTACCCTCAAACAGTAGTAGGTGTTGCAGGGTTTACAGACAATACAGGAGGATACGACTATAATCAAAGACTTTCGCAAAGACGTGCAAACTCTGTGTCCAACCTATTGGCTATCAATGGCAAGCCCTACACCAAAGGATGTTCATACGATAAAGCTATCGTACCAAACGACTCAGCAAAGAATAGAGCACTTAACAGACGTGTAGAAGTCTATCTTTATACCAGTAGTAGCAATATGACAGATCCTTGTAGATAAATATTTCTACAAGGAGCCAAGCTTACGCTTGGCATCTTCCGCACTCATAGCCCCCGAAAAAAAGGCATCTTCAACACTCTCCAGAGTACTATTTAACTTTGATTGCAAGGCATTACCTCTCACGCGTTCTTTTGCAAAAACCTTCATACCAGAAAAATCAGGGAAAACCTCTAAAAATTCATTTTTCAAGGCAGAAGCATTCCATGCATCCATTTGTATAGATACAGGAGCACCGGTCACATCGAGTATTTCTCGTCCTATACTGTCTTCTTTTTTATATTGGTTATATTTATTTTCTTCATCATAACCTTGATTTCGATAGACTTCATCTTCTTTCTGAATATCACCAACAAATGTGGTTACAAAGTAAATACCGCCTAGACCAATAAGAAGAAATAACATGAAACTTTTATCCATTACAAAATCCTAACTATAATTTTTATGCCTAGATTATACAATATTTTTTTTGAAAAAGTGTGTTATATGAAGATTTTAGGTGATACCACTCCATTATTGGAAATACTGATAGGGAATATGCAACAGCTTCATCTGTTTAACGGAACCATTGCACAAAACTTCCTTGACACCAACAGCATAGACAACTTCAACAAGCTGTCAAATATGCAATTGAAGGTCATGCAAGAAACACGAAAAAGCATTATGGCTATCAATGAAATTACAAACCCAAAACGAACTACATTTATCAAAGAAGCCAACCAGCACAATCATCTTCATCAAAATTTTGAAAAAAAAGATGAAAATGAAAACGAAAAAAAAATGTGATTGAAGCGCCCATGAAACCTATACCAGAAGAGAGTGATATATTGGAGGCTGAATGTGTTAAAAAGCAGTAAAGAATTCAAGGAGATGCAGCGCGAACGTATAATGAAGACCAAGCCATAGCTAAAAACGAAAGGTGCTGTCACAACTGAGGGTAAAGCTAAGTCAAAAATGAATGCTTTAAAAATTAGTCCTGAACTTCATTCTTTGATAGCAGAGTATAAGCACTTGATGGCTCTGCAGAAAGAGATGTATAACCTTATAAAACCTTCTATATAGAACATTTTATAAGGTTTTCTATTGAAGGGTACGGATTTATACTCCGCAAACGTCGCTACAGAGAGAAACGTTATAAAATATGTTAGATTATAAGGTTATGGCACTCAAATGTTATTTTGTATATAATTTATGAAGTTAAACAAAGGCGAGCATGATGTCTACTAAATTTTTTCCGACGGGTATGACGATAGATTTTCGTAATATCAACATAGAAGAGATGGAATACTATGCACGTGCCTGGAATCTTGAGCGTATACAAATGCAAAAAGGTTTGTTCTCTGGATCAATGATAGTTGTGCATACACCACGTATTCAGCTCATGCGTGCTCCCTATTCACATGGTGTTTTATTACAGGGTGATTTTCCTAAAGGAACTATTCTTATTGCTGCTGTAGTAACAAAATCACTTGTCTCCTTTCAAAATAAACTTACAGATAAACATGAAATTAAAATACTTCAAAGTGGCGATGAAATAGATTTTATCTCTACTGGGGAAAGCGAAACATTTACTCTTGCAGTTGAAGAAGATTTTTTTTATGAGACTTATCATACTTACTTTGGTTATGAGTTCCCAAAGAAAAAAGATAAAAATATATATGTAAACCCTCAGCTCTTTGATCATTTTATAAAAGGTATTGAAGAATGGATTACTTTTCTAATGCAGGATCATACACAACTGAAAATAGAATCATCTTACGAGGAAATTGAACTAGATATACTTAAACATGTTCTTTCGTCGATCTTTGTAGAAAACAGTACATCAACAAGATCCAAATTTCAAATTCAAATAGCCCGTGATATTTTACATCAATCTATTGAAGAACAAATAAGTATTAGTACGTTAATAAAAGAGCTCAATATAAGTGAGCGACTGTTGCATCATGCCTTTAAAACCAATTATGGTATCACGCCTAAAAAATATTATACATTTTTACGTCTACATAAAATTAGACAAGAATTGCTTCTCTCATCACCTCAGACTAACACTATTGCAGAGATTACTCTTAAATACAGTATTTTCAACATGAGTGCATTTTGTGATACCTACAAAAAAATGTTTGGCGAACTTCCTTCAAAAACACTTCAAAAACAAAGCTAAAATAGTTTATAAAACTTATAAAAATTGCAGTTTTTTGATACTACTTCCTTATGAATTTACGCTATATTGTTAGATTGGATTGCACAGTTAAATGAAAAAGAGTGATCAATCAATTAGAAAAAGGATAGAAAATGAAATTACATAAAAAAGTCCTCTGTACAGCAGGAGTAGTAGTCTTGCTCGGTAGTTCAAACCTTTTCGCTGCGGACCAGTCTGCAAGAGATATACTCAATAGAGCCTATGAGTATATAGGCAATATGGATAGTTATTCGTTTCAGGCAGTTGTGAGTGAAGATACAATAGATAATGAAAGCAGTATAGCTAAGACAAAACAAGAAGTATCTGTAAAACTAGATAGACCGGGTAACTTGCGTGTAGATACGAATGGTGATATTAAAAACAGAAGTACCTATATTCATAATGGTAGTTTTACTATGATTGATCATGGTTTTGATTATTACGCTCAGTTTGAAACACCAAAGACAATCGATGGTGCACTTGATTTTATTTTTGAGAAGTATGGGATTAGAGCACCTTTGGCTTCATTACTGTACAGTGATATGCCTAAACGGGCTAAATTCATAAAAAGTAAAAATTTTGGAACGATGATGGTAGGTGGTACAGAATGTGATTATGTAGCCTTTAGCAATACTAAAAGAGAAGTGCATGCATGGATTGCTACAGGTGATAAAC
>JADGDL010000048.1 GCA_016744875.1 Sulfurovum sp. | reverse complement strand
GTCTTAGCCTTGCGTACAACAAAGATATGCAAGAGGACGAAGAGGGAGTTTTCGACTCTGTTAGAACAGCACTTCTCTCATTACAGGTGATGAATGAGATGATAGCTGATATGACAGTAAATGCAGACAAGATGGAAGCTGCGTGCATGATAGGTCATCTCTCTGCAACAGATTTGGCTGATTACCTGGTAAAAGAGGCGGGGATTCCATTCCGTGATGCTTACCATATTGTAGGAAATGTTGTCAACATGGCAGAAGAAAAAGAACTTGACATTTCTGAGCTCTCTTTATCTGACCTACAGAGCATAGATAAACGTATAGGTGAAGATGTCATAGCTCTTCTTGACAACCGTGCCTCTATGAATGCACGTCAGTCTGAAGGTGGTACATCTACGGTTAGAACTTTGGAACAGATAGAAAGTTTAAAGGGTTGGATAAGTTCTCAAAACTAATTTTAGTTTTATTTACCAATTTGAGTAGGGATGCTCTATAAGATTTGAATTAAAATATTTTGTATCATTGGTGACTTCTTTTGTGACCCAGTTTGGTAAAGTGAATGCTTCATCTTCATTTTCCAGTTCTATCTCTGCAATAACCAATCCTATATTTTCACCTTCAAAAATATCTATTTCCCATATATGCCCTTCATGCTTAAGAAGATACCTTGTTTTGTCTATAACGGATGTATTACAAAGGTCTTTCAACATTTCATTAGCATCATTTATCGGGATAGGGTATTCAAATTCTAATCTTGTAGCACCTTTATTTTCACCTTTTATGGTGAGAAATGCATCTTTGTCCCTGATGCGTACTCTTACTGTAGTGTGATCTATGGTCTGGATGTAGCCTTGTTTGATGGAGAAGCCATTTTGTAGTTTAGGTAATTTATCTTTGTCTATAAGAAACTTGTGTTCTATTTCTATGCCCATTGTATGCCTTTTAGCAATTATACTGTTTTTATATTTTTCGTCATAGATAGTTCATTTATTAAGAATTATTTAGGGTATATTAATAAAGGTTGTTCAAATCAGACAATGTAACAATATGATTTGTTACTTTTTGGTCAATGGCAAATTGTAAAAGTTGTATAAGGCGATCTCCTAGCTGTGCAGCGGATATCTTTTGATCTTGAGATGAAAGTACTGAATAGGTCTTTTGGTATGGATATTTTTCATGATAACTGTGTAAGATGTGATCTGCAGCTTTCATCGCATCTTGTCCAGCTACTACACTGTACACAATAAATGTCAAGTTGGGTGTTAATGCAATAGCAACATCACTTTCTCGGATATGGTTTTGACAGAAATCAATGTCAACATCTGTAGCTGAATAGATCAACATCCCAGAATAATTGATCTCATAACGCTCTAAGAGTGATTTCTCTCTATGTGTAAACTGGTTTATTTTTTCTTTTAATTCTCTAAATTTTTTTAATTCGGTATCATTATGCATTCTTGTCCTTTTAAATATTATAACACAATTTAAAATGGTTTTTTATTCATTTAAATTATATTAATCAAAACATTAAATCTTGAATAGGAAGTGATACAATTACTATACTTAGCATAGTTGAGGAAGCTTTATAAAAATTTATAGTAAACTTGTATGAAAAATAAAAAGGCAAAAAATGAATGTATCAGTAGAGTATTTAGGTGAAAAGAAATTTAAAGCAAACACAATCAAATCAAGCTATATACTTGACTGTAAAGAGATCACTCCTGTGGAGTTTTTTGCCACGGGTATCATAGGTTGTACTGGGATAGATCTTGTGATGATGGCAGAGAATGATGGTTTTGAGGTAACAAATTATTCTGTAAAAGCTGAGATAGAAAGAACAGAATCTGTGCCTATGAAGTTTGCATCTATGCACATTATTTATGATTTTGAGGGTGCTTTTGATGCAACAAAAGCAAAAAGATATATAGGTGCTTCTTTAGAGAGTTACTGTACGACGGTAAACTCCATTCGTGATTCAGTAAAGGTAACATATACGATTATTCAAAATGGTGAGACTATTTTAGAAAATGAAGGACTTATTTCTATGGGGAGCATTACTAGTCAAGATGGATTTGGTGCAGCGTGTGGATCGTAAATTTTAGTTTCCTTCTAGTTTAGAGATGAGCGTTGATATACGCTTTGCTGTAAACTTTTTGCCTTTGACCTTCGCAACAGGTTGAGTCTTACATAGCTTACACATACTCATACATGATTTTATGATGATCGTATCATCAGGAAAAGCTTGTGTAAGTTTTTTCTGAAGCTTATTTGCATTTGAAAATTTTTTACATATTTGTATCTTCATGCTTAACTATAGCATATTTATAGACTCTTCAGAAACTTTTTAATATTAGGTGAGTATGATAATCTAACTATACATCATAAAGAAGGACATAGTATGAATCCTGTAAAGCAAGATATTTTAAGAAGAAAAAATGAGATAACCTCAGAAATAAATGGTGTTTTTAAAGTCAATATGAGAATCACTGACTGGGATGTACCCGAGGCTGATGATGAACTGGCTGCTAAAATGATCATCGATATTATGCAAGAAGCACTTGATGGACTGAAGCAAAAATTCAGTGAGGGTGAGTTTAAAGATTATTAGTTCTTTGAATCATTCATTTATGATGTAATAGACTTTTGGCTATAATTCCAAAAATTTCCCCATATAATGGATATATAAATGATACAACTTACCAACCTTGCTAAAAGCTTCGGGGGACAATCCCTTTTTAATGATGTCAACCTAAAGTTAAACCATGGACAGAAAATAGGACTTGTGGGGCGTAACGGATCAGGGAAATCTACACTGTTTAAGATCATTTTGGGTGAAGAGAGTTATGACTCCGGGGATGTGAGCATTCCTAAAAACTACATGATAGGTACATTGAAACAGCATCTTGTATTTACAGAACCTACCGTACGTGAAGAGTGTGCATTGGTACTACCTGAAGATGAACAGTGGAACTTTTATAAGATAGAAAAACTTCTTTTTGGTCTTGGATTTACAGAAGAGGATCTGGACAAAGACCCTTTGAGTTTTTCCGGTGGATATCAGATACGTATCAATCTTGTGAAGCTTTTGGCAACGGAACCTAATATGCTGTTACTGGATGAACCTACCAACTACCTTGACTTACCTTCTTTACGTTGGCTCAAAGGTTTCATTAGAGAGTTTGAAGGTGAAGTGATACTCATTACGCATGATAGAGACTTTATGGACTCTGTAACAACACATACGATGGGTGTACAGCGTAAATCTTTACATCTGGTACAGGGAGATAGTTATAAATACTACGCAACCCTTGAACTTGCAGATGAAACATATGAAAAAACAAAAGCAAATCAAGACAAGAAACGTAAAGAACTAGAGGAGTTTGTGGCACGGAATAAAGCCAGAGCATCTACAGCAGCACTGGCACAGTCAAAGCAAAAAGAGCTTGATAAAATGGATGATATGGACGATTTAAAGACTGATGCAAATCTCTCTTTCAACTTTAACTATAAAGACACCCCTGCCAAAGTTATTTTCCGTGCTGAAGAATTAGGATTTGGTTATAACCCTGATGAACCGCTCTTTAATAACATTACTTTTGCGATGGAGAAGGGTAAACGTTTGGCGATCATTGGAAAAAATGGTAAAGGTAAATCTACTTTACTTAACTACATTGCTGGAGAATTATCATTACAACAAGGGAAACTTGACTTTCATCCTTCTACAATATTTGCACACTTTGGACAGACGAACATCGAAAGACTTAATGTGAAAAACACCATTGTAGATGAGATAGCATCTATGAGTAAAGAGATAGGTATTCCCCAAGCACGTAATATTGCGGGCCGTATGATGTTCTCTGGTGAATTGGGAGATAAGAAGATAGAGGTACTTTCTGGTGGTGAGAGAAGTCGCGTGATGCTAGGAAAGATCATCGCTACGCCTGCAAACCTACTTTTCCTGGATGAACCTACCAACCACCTTGATATGCAATCGATAGATGCTCTGGCAGATGCCATAGAGAACTTCAAAGGTTCTCTTATCATGGTTACACACTCAGAGATGTTACTCCATCGACTGGCTGACGCACTGATCATCTTCCATAAGGGTGGGGCTGAGTATTTTGACGGTACCTATGCAGAGTTTTTAGAGAAGATAGGTTGGGAAGAGGAAGAAGGTAGCAGCAAACCTAAAAAGAAAAAGCCTAAGATAGACTATAAAGAACGTAAAAAACTTCGTAAAGCAGTTACCAAGGAACGTAATGAAGCACGTAAATCTTACACTAGAGAGATAAAAGAGTGCGAAGAAAAGATAGAGAAGCTTGAGGCCGAAATGGCTATAAAGAATGAAGTATTGGAAAAAGCTTCAAACTCTGGGGATAATGATGCCATCATGGAACATTCTAAAGAGGTTGGGCTTGTGCAACAGGAGATAGATGTATATTTTGAGCGTTTAGAAGTTGCATCGATCAAGGATGAAGAGATTGTGGAAGAGTATGAACTTAAACTTCAGGAGATTGATGCGTGATTAATGAAAAGTGCATTTGATAATGCACTTTAACAGTTATAGATTTACATACTTGCCTGATTGTTTTCGTGTGTATGATCCCATGGTATTTTTGCTCCGCCTAGCATGTGAAAGTGCAAGTGATTGACTTCCTGTCCTCCGTCTTCTCCGTTATTGGTAATGAGCCTGTATCCTGACTGGTCTACACCCACTTTTGTTGCTACTTCTTGTGTAAAAGATGTAAGTGCTGCCATAGTCTCTGGTGTGACGTCCTGAAAACAGTCTACATGTGTTTTAGGAATGATGAGAATATGTATAGGTGCTTTAGGGTGGAGGTCATGAAATGCTAAAAAATGTTCGCTTTCATGTACCGTATTGTTTGGGATCTCTTTGTTTACGATTTTACAAAATATACACATATATGTGTCCTTTAAAATGATTTAGTTTAGCAATTATAACACACAAAAAGTCTATTAAATCACCTTATTAGCAACTTTTAGTTAAAATCACAGTAATTATAACAAATAGGTATATGGATTTTATGGAAAACTTAGAAGAAAAAATACTTCAGGCTGATTCGCTTGAAACATTAGAAAAAGTGCGTGTTGAACTTTTTGGGAAAAAGGGTGTTTTAGCAGCGCAATTTGCTAAAATGAAAGATGTTCCCGGTCCGGAAAAGAAAGCATTTGCACAAGGACTTAATGAAAACAAAGCAGCACTCCAAGCAAGCTTTGATGCTCGTTATGAAGTACTGAAGTCTGAAGAGATAGATAAAGTACTTAAATCTGAAGCAATTGATGTATCTTTATATAGTACATTGGCACAAAAAGGTGCACTGCATCCAGTTATGGAGACGATGGACAAAATCATCGATTATTTTGTAGCACTGAATTTTGCTGTGGAGTCAGGTCCTATGGTTGAAGATGATTTCCATAACTTTGAAGCACTGAATCTTCCAAAGTATCACCCGGCACGTGATATGCAAGATACCTTTTACTTTAAAGACGGTGGATTGCTTAGAACGCATACTTCACCGGTACAGATAAGAACGATGATGGAGACAAAACCGCCTATTAGAATGATAGCACCTGGAACAGTCTTCAGACGCGATTATGACCTGACCCATACACCTATGTTCCATCAGGTAGAGGGACTTGTGGTAGAAAATCACGGTAAAGTGAGTTTTGCAAACTTGAAAGCGATCTTAACTGACTTCCTTCAGTATATGTTTGGGGATGTTGATGTACGTTTCAGACCTTCTTTCTTCCCTTTCACCGAACCTTCAGCTGAAGTCGACATCTCTTGTATCTTCTGTGAAGGTGAAGGGTGTAGAGTCTGTTCTCATACAGGATGGCTTGAAGTACTGGGGTGTGGTATCGTAGATCCAAATGTCTTTAAGGCAGTAGGATATGAAGACGTGAGTGGATATGCCTTTGGTTTAGGTGTAGAACGTTTTGCAATGCTGATGCATAAGATTCCAGACTTAAGAAGTCTGTTTGAGGGGGATATAAGATTGTTGGAGCAGTTTAGATGATAGTAACAAGATCGTGGTTAAATGAATTTATAGACCTCTCGCATGTGTCTAATGAGAAACTGTATGAGACTTTTAATGCTATTGGCTTGGAAGTGGATAGTATCAATCAAATAGAGATTGCTCCCAAAGTAGTCATAGGTAAAGTACTCTCAGTTGAAAAACATCCTGATGCAGACAAACTGAATGTTTGTCAGATAGATATCGGTTCAGGTACAAGACAGATCGTTTGTGGTGCTGCGAATGTAGTAGATGCAAAATATGTTGCTGTAGCAACCATCGGAGCAGTACTACCAGGTGACTTTGCTATTAAACATGCAAAACTTCGTGGTGTTGAGTCTGAAGGTATGGTGTGTGCTTCTTCTGAATTGGGCTTGCCTGAAATGGGTAAAGGGATCATGATACTTGATGAGAGTATCGGTGAACTAACCGTAGGTGCAGAATTATCTTCTTACCCTAACGTAGCTGATACGATCATAGAGCTTGAACTTACAGCTAACAGAGGAGATTGTCTCTCTATTTATGGTGTAGCAAGAGATCTTTCTGCAGCACTTGATATTGAAATGAAAAAATTTGAATATAAACAAGAAGACAAGATAAAGCTTGGTATTGCCAGAGAAGCAGAGATCCATACTGAGGGAAATATGGATGGAGACCTACACTATAAATTAGCCAATATTGAAAATATTGAAGCAAGTTTTTTAGTGAACCTTCGATTGGCGATGGTGAGCGTAGAGGCTGAAGGTTCATTGAACAGTCTTTTGGCTTATGCAACACATACTACAGGTGTGATCTTACGTGCTTATGACAGTAGTTTTTTCCGTAATGAAGACAATAAGGTTTGTGTCCTTCCCAAAGCCAAGGCAGAGGGTATCATTGAAGTAACCAATACAAAGCATAAAGCTTCAGTAGTGGGTGTGAGTCAAGAAGATGAAGCCAAAGCAAATGATGCCACTAAAGAATTACTTTTGGAAGCAAGTTATATCAATCCTGACATGCTGGTGGAAGCTATACATAACACAGAATTAAATACAGATGATCTGTATTATAAAACATCAAGAGGTTCTAATCCGGACCTTATATTTGGTCTTGAATGTTTGGCTCTTTTGATGGATAAACATACAGATATCTCTTGTTATGAAGGTTCACTTAATGTAAGTGTTGATAGAGAAAATGAGAGGGTCATGGTAGATGCAAAAGAGATATCATCTATCGTAGGTATGGATATTGAGATCTCCAAGATCGTTACGATTCTTAAAAAACTTGATTTTGAAATATCTACTATGGGAACAGATACTATTTCTGCGGTTGTACCACTCTTTAGACACGACATCAAACATATACAAGATGTCTCTGAAGAGATCGTACGTATTATCGGTATCAATAATATTATTGCTAAACCACTTGTGTTTGCTGAACAACCACGATTAAATGACACTACGGACAGATATAAAGCTAAAAAATCATTTAAAAACCGTGCAGTGGGTACAGGTTTTTATGAAAATGTTTCGTATGTTTTTTCTGAAAGAGCACTGTTGGAAAAATATGGTTTTGCAACTACAGAAGATGCTCTTGAATTGGCAAACCCTATCGCTGAAGAACTCAATACGCTGAGATCTACTATTTTAGTTAATTTACTCAATGCCGTTAAACGCAATGTGAGCTATACTAAAAAGTCTATACCCCTTTTTGAAATGGGTGCTGTATTTGCTTCTAAGCGTGAACAGAGTGAAGTGATCTCTTTTGTCTTTTCAGGACAGCTTGAAGGTGAGAATGTCACAAATGCTGGAAAACCACAAAACATTGATTTTGCTGCGTTTACACAAAAAGTGGGTGCAGTGATCGGTGCATTTGAATTGGTTCCTTGTACAGCTACAAATGGTTTGATCCATCCATATCAATCTGCGGATGTGATCGTTGATGGTAAAGTGTGTGGATTTATCTCCAAATTACACCCTACAGTACAAGAGAGTTTTGATATACCAGTTACATTTATATCAGAGTTGGATTTTGATACATTTTTACCTAAACATATCAATGCCACACCAATCTCTAAATTCCAGGGTGTGTATAAAGATCTTTCGGTAGTCATAGATAAATCTTTAAATTACTATGAAGTAGCAAAAGTACTTAATACTTTAGATCTTCCTACGCTTAAAGATTCTTATCCTATTGACATTTATGTCGATGAAAAACTGGGAGATAAAAAGTCTCTTACTGTACGCTTTTTCATTCAGTCTATGGAAAAAACATTGGAAGATGCTGATATTGAAGGTGTAATGAGTGAGATCATGTCTGCACTTGCATCTGAGTGTAAAGCAGAGTTGAGGTAATCATGAAAATACAGTTGGCATCTAGTTATGGATTTTGTTTTGGTGTGAAAAGGGCTATAGAAATAGCTGAAGATCACAGAGGTTCAGTGACCTATGGTCCTCTGATACACAATAAAGATGAGATCCATAGACTCAAAGAGGGTTTTAACATAGGCCTTGCTGAAAAAATAGAAGATATTCATACTGATGATGCAGTTGTTATACGTACACATGGTATCCCTAAAGATGAACTTGAAGCTTTAAATGCGCAAGACCATAAGGTGATAGATGCGACATGTCCTTATGTAACAACACCTCAAAACATCGTAAAGAGCATGAGTAAAGAGGGGTATAGCATAGTTATTTTTGGAGACAGCGAACATCCTGAGATCAAAGGTGTAGTCTCTTATGCCGAATATCCTGATGATGCTTTTGTTGTACTTGAACCAGAAGAACTGGAAGTGTTACCTTTACGAGGTAAAGTAGCAGTGGTGTCTCAAACAACTAAAAAACCTGAAGATTTTGCAAAAATAGTCTCTGGTTTGATGCTCACACGTAAAGAAGTACGTGTATTCAATACAATTTGTAATGCAACATTTGAAAATCAGGATGCTGCTTCAGAACTTGCAAAAGATGCAGATGTGATGATCGTCATCGGAGGGAAGCATTCTTCAAATACCAAACAGTTACACAGTATCTGTGAACGTGACTGCGCTGATAGTTATTTGATAGAAAATTGTGAAGAGCTCAAATCCTCCTGGTTTAACGGTAAAGCGCTTTGTGGAATCTCTGCAGGTGCTTCTACGCCTGACTGGGTCGTGCAAAATGTGATCGATAAAATTCAAGAGATGAAAAAAGTAGAGCAAGTTTCATGAATACACTAACATTAAAGCCAATTTCCAAGATAGACGGAGAAATTAATCTTCCTGGATCCAAAAGTCTCTCTAATAGAGCTTTATTATTGGCTGCTTTGGCAGAAGGAACAACAAAGATAACGAACCTTCTGGAGAGTGATGATACGCGTCATATGCTCAATGCTCTTAAACAACTGGGCATTGATTATACGCTCTCTGATGATAAAATAGAATGTACCATCGTAGGAAATGCAGGTCCTATACATTGTGATCAGGTAGAAGAACTCTTTTTAGGGAATGCAGGTACTGCAATGCGCCCACTTTGTGCAGCTTTATGTTTAGGAGAAGGTTCCTATTTACTGACAGGTGAGCCCCGTATGAAAGAACGTCCCATCGGACATTTGGTTGATGCTCTCCGACAGGCCGGTGCAAATATATCTTACTTGGAAAATGAAGGCTACCCACCACTTCAGATAGTAGCAGGTGGTCTCCAAAGTGGAGAAGTATCCATAGATGGAGCTATCTCCAGTCAGTTTCTTACAGCACTCCTTATGGCAGCCCCTATGGCTAAACATGATATGCATATTACTATTATTGGAGAGCTTGTTTCTAAACCCTATATTGATATCACGCTGCATATCATGCATGCATTTGGTGTTGAGGTAATCAATGATGACTATAAAACATTTACTGTAAAAGGTGGACAAACCTATAGGGCAGTAGAATCATTTATGGTAGAAGGTGATGCTTCTTCTGCTTCATATTTTTTAGCTGCTGCTGCCATTAAGGGCGGCACAGTGAAAGTAACGGGTATAGGTCGAAACACTGTCCAAGGTGATGTACAGTTTGTAGATGTTTTAGAAACAATGGGTGCAAGAGTAGAATGGGGAGATACCTATATTTCGGTGAAAAGAGATGTACTTCGTGCCATCGATATGGACTTTAATCACATCCCTGATGCTGCGATGACCATAGCGACAATGGCTCTTTTTTGCGAGGGCACAACTACACTTCGTAACATTTACAACTGGAGAGTAAAAGAGACAGATAGACTCTATGCCATGGCAACAGAACTTCGTAAAGTAGGTGCATTGGTTGAAGAGGGTGAAGACTATCTTAAAATTACGCCTCCAAAAGTACTTAAACATGCAACTATTGACACCTATGATGATCATAGAATGGCAATGTGTTTTTCTCTTTTAGCGCTTGATCCCGTGTCTGTAACCATTAATGATCCAGAGTGTACAGCAAAAACTTTCCCTACTTATTTTGATGTCTTAAACAGTATTTCCAAGTAAATTTTTTATACCTGAACGTCTATTATATTATGCGTATATTACCAAAGTATACGCACTATATGTGATAGTTTATCGTAGGTCATTCCATAAGCCACATTTATGTTTAAATGGGTATAATATCGCAAAATTTGTGTACACATAAGGATAGGTATGAAGTTCGAAGATATCGAAGTAGAAGAAGTAGATTTTGAGGCGATGCTTGAGGAATCGTTTAAAAAATCAGAGTCAAAAAGTGATTTAGTAACAGGAACGATCGTTAAGATCGATGAGACTGACAGTTTAGTAGTTGTTGATATCGGTGGTGGTAGAGATGCAAATCTTGACCTTGCTGAAATTACAGATGAAGATGGTAATGTTACATTTGCTGTGAATGACTCTATAGAAGTAGTAACAATGGGTAGAGGACGTATCTCTCATAAAGCTGCACTTGGAAGAGTAGCACTTAACGAGTTTATCTCCGAATATGATGAAGAGCAAGAGTATATCATTGAAGGTGTAGTTACTAAGAAAAACAAAGGCGGATATGTAGTAGAAGTAGATGGTTTAGAATTTTTCATGCCACGTACACTCTCTTACCTCTCTTCTAAAATTGACCCTATCGGTAAAAAAGTAAAAGCACTTATCGTTAAAGTAGATAAAGAAAAAGGTTCAGTAGTTGTTTCTAGAAAAGAACTTATTGAAAGAGATAAAGCTAAAACTGACGAGATCGTTGGTGCATTGCTTGAAAACAAAGACCCTGTAATTGGTACGATCAAAAAGATCACTTCTTACGGTATGTTTGTTGATGTTGGTGGTATGGACGGTCTTGTTCACTACTCTCAGATCTCACATAAAGGTCCAGTTAACCCATCTAAGTACTTTGCTGAAGGTGACGAAGTGAATGTTATTGCACTTGAGTATGATAAAAAGAAAAGACACCTTTCACTATCTATTAAAGATGCTAATCCTGATCCTTGGGAAGATATCGATGCGATCATCGGTGTAGGTGATACAGTAACTGCTACAGTTTCTAACATTGAACCATATGGTGTATTTGTTGACCTTGGTGAAGATCTTGAAGCATTCCTTCATGTATCTGAGATATCTTGGGACAAAAATGTTAAACACCCTAAAGACTATTTAGAGAACAACTCTGACATCAATGTCGAAGTGATCGAAATAGATAAAGAGGGTAGAAGACTTAGAGTAAGTCTTAAGAGCCTTCTTCCTAAGCCTATGGATGCATTTGCATCTGCAAACAGAGTAGGTGACGTTGTAACAGGTACTGTAACATCTGTAACAGATTTTGGTGCATTTGTAAAAGTTGGTGCTGTAGAAGGTCTTCTTCATAATCAAGAGATCTCTTGGGATAAAACACAAAATGCAAAATCTGAACTTAAAGTTGGTGATGAAGTTGAAGTGAAGATCATTAAGATCGACAGAGATGCAGGAAAAGTTTCACTTTCTAAGAAAGCACTTGAAGCATCACCAGTAAAAGCATTTGCTGAGTCAAATAAAAATGGTGCTATCGTAACTGGTACCGTAAAAGATAAAAAAGACTTTGGTGTATTCATTTCACTTGAAGATAATGTAGATGCACTTATCAGAACAGAAGATCTTCACCCACTTAAAATTGATGAGATCGAAAAAGGTCAAGAGATCAAAGGTGTGATCAGCTTTATCGATGGTAATACTGACAGAATCAGAGTTTCTGTTAAAAGACTTGAGCGTCAAGAAGAGAGAGAAGCGATGGAACAACTTAATCTTGATCAAGACGACAGCATGACTTTAGGTGATGCTTTTGGCGATAAGTTTAAAAAATAAGAATTCTTAATTCAATATAGCAATTCCTTTTAGGAGTTGTTATAGTATAACAGAAGGCTCACATGCGAGCAGTCGTATGTTACCCTCCTAAAAAACCTCCAAATTTTAAATAAAAAGGACAGAAATGTCAATGAAAACAATTGTTGTATGTGATCATATTCATCAAGATGGATTAGATATACTTGCTAATGACAGTGAAATAAATTTTATCAATGCAGCGGATGAACCTAAAGATAAACTCATTGCAGAGATCATACCTTTGGCGGATGTTGCGATAACAAGATCTTCTACAGATGTAGATGATGCATTTTTGGAAAATGCGAAAAATGTAACTGCCGTTGTTCGTGCAGGTGTGGGTGTAGACAATGTAGATATCCCGGGCTCTTCTAAACAAGGTATTGTTATTATGAATGTACCTACAGCAAATACTATTGCAGCAGTAGAACTTACTATGACACATATGCTCTCAGCAGTAAGAACATTCCCTTACGCACATAACAATCTCAAACTGGATCGCGTATGGAGAAGACAGGACTGGTACGGTACAGAGCTCAAAGATAAAAAACTTGGTATCATCGGGTTTGGTAATATCGGTTCTCGTGTAGGAAT
Organism: Sulfurovum sp.; assembly: GCA_016744875.1. Classification (GTDB taxonomy): domain Bacteria; phylum Campylobacterota; class Campylobacteria; order Campylobacterales; family Sulfurovaceae; genus Sulfurovum. The sequence goes on along the minus strand of JADGDL010000048.1, from coordinate 1,155 downwards.
TAGATCAAAAGCATTTGAAATGGATGTTTTGGCGTATGACCCATACGTTGATGCTTCAAAAGCGACTGATGTGGATGTTAGATACACGAAAAACTTTGAAGATATTTTAGCATGTGATATCATTACTATACATACGCCTAAAAATACGGAAACTGTTGGTATGATAGGTAAAGAAGAGATAGCAAAGATGAAAGATGGTGTGATACTTATCAACTGTGCAAGAGGTGGTCTCTATGATGAAGATGCACTTGTAGAAGGACTTACCTCTAAAAAGATCGGTTTTGCAGGTATTGATGTGTTTAACAAAGAACCTGCGACAGATCATCCTTTACTTGATCTGGACAATGTGACTGTGACACCTCACCTTGGTGCAAACACAAAAGAATCACAAAAGAACATTGCAATCCAAGCAGCAGAAAATGCAATCTCTGCGGCAAAAGGTATCTCATATCCGAATGCATTGAATCTACCTATTAAAGAGAATGAATTACCGGACTTTGTAAGACCATACTTGGAACTTATACAAAAGATAGGACATTTATCAGCACAGGTAACAAAAAGTGCAGTCAAATCTATTAAGGTTATGGCATCAGGACCAGTTTCTGATCATATAGAGTCTATGGGAACATTTGCAACAGTTGGTGTACTGACCGAATCGTTAGGTGACCAGGTAAACTATGTGAATGCGGAGTTTGTCGCTGAAGAACGCGGTATTGATATAACGAAAGAGATAAAACCAAATAACAGTGGTTTTACCAATAAAATAGGTATCAAACTCACGACAGATGAGGGTGTTATCTCTATTGCCGGTACAGTATTTGACGATACAGAGCAGCGTATTATTGAGATAGATGACTATATTTTGGATGTAGAACCAAAAGGGACAATGATCTTCTTTAAAAACACAGATACTCCTGGTGTGATCGGTCATGTAGGTATGATCATGGCTGAAAATAACTTGAATATCTCTGACTTTAGATTAGGTAGAGACAGTAAAAAACAGGCATTGGCAGTGGTTCATGTAGATGGTACTGTTACAACAAAAATTTTAGATGAACTCTCATCATTAGACGCATTTATTAGCGTAGCTCACGCCAGTTTATAAAATATTCTAATCCTTCCATAGTGTAGACAGCAGCCTCTACACTATAATAT
>JADGDL010000047.1 GCA_016744875.1 Sulfurovum sp. | reverse complement strand
ACAGGTGCTACCGTACCTGACATGGAGGGTATCGTAGATTATGCACGCTCTTTGGTCACTGTGGAAATCGCAGTATTTGCTATGGAGTTGGAGGAGGGTATACGTATCTCTTTACGTAGTAAAACAGCAGATGTATCAGCATTGGCCATGGCTTTTGGCGGTGGAGGACATAAAGTAGCAGCAGGATTTACACTTAAGCAAAGTGGATTACAACAAAGTATGGATACAATTTTATCCAAGATCAAAGAATTAGGGTTAATAGATGAGAAATAGAAGTAATAAAAAAAGTGGTAGCAAAGTAGTAACTTTATTGGTGTTATTGGCACTGCTTGGTGGTGCTGGATATATCTATACAGCACCAGAGTTTGAAAGAGAAAAACCGACCATACAGAGTAAAAACAATATCTTTTGGAATCGCTCAGATGCGATCAAAGTTGAACTCTCAGATAATGAAGGTTTAAAAAGTTTTGAACTTATATTAAATGATGGCACTCAAAGTGTTATTGTTGGACAAGGAACATTTGATACCTTGACAAAAGAGAAAACACTTTTAGTCAATTACCCTAAAAGCAAAGTGCTTGATCCTAAAGCAAAAAAACTTACTTTAAAAATTTCTGTCACAGATAAAAGTATGTGGAATATGCTGCAAGGCAACAGTACCGAACAAACTATTGATATTAATGTAGATTATAAAAAACCAAATGTAAATATTTTGGCAAATTCATACAGTATTACACAAGGTGGATCTGCCTTGGTTGTGTTTCAGGCATCTGATGATAACCTTGAGACACTGTATGTAGAAGCTGGGGAAAATAAGTTCAAGGCACAGCCGTATAAAAAGGAAGGTTACTATGCAGCACTTATCGCATGGCCTTTTGACAAAAAAGAATTTAAAGCTAAGGTTGTTGCTGTAGATAAAGCCAAAAACAAGCGTGCAGCAGATATACCTTTTTATGTCAAAAATCATACATACAAAGTTTCATGGATAAAAGCAAGTGATAAATTTATAGATGGAAAAATTACTGACCTGGCATCAAGTGACCCAGAATATTCCAACATAGATGACAGATTAGAAAGATTTGTAGCGATCAATGAAACAATGCGTTTAAAAAATGAAGAGTTGATCCATAATTTAAGCAAAGTGATCTCTTCAGACCTTTTGGAGAAGTGGAAAGTGATAAAATTCTACCCACTTCGAAATGGACAAAAAGTGGCAAGTTATGGTGATGAAAGACACTATTATTATAAAAACAAAGACCATAAAGTATCTCACTCTTTTCATGTGGGATATGATCTTGCCAGTACTAAGATGGCTACGATCAAAGCATCAAATGCAGGAACAGTAGTCTATGCAAATGAAAATGGTATATATGGAAACATGCCAATGATTGACCATGGTTTAGGGCTCTATTCGCTTTATGGACACTGTTCCCAGCTTTTAGTGAATGAAGGTGATGAAGTGAGTGTAGGACAGGGGATAGCAAAAACAGGTGTTTCAGGTTTGGCACTTGGAGATCATTTACACTTTGGTCTATTGGTACAAGGCATAGAAGTAAGACCTGTAGAATGGTTTGATCAGTCATGGATCAGAAAAAATGTTGATAATATTTTTAAAGCTGCAGATAAGATCATTGAAGGTACATGATCAGGTAGGATTAAAATGTTTTATTGCATAAAATATAGGCATAAAAATGAGTATATATGATTAACATTAGGTTATAATAATTTTTAGATTTTAAAATGTATCTAATGAAAACTTGGGTATACTTGCGAAAAATATTATATTTTGATATAATATTTCATAATATAAAAAGAAGGAGAGATGATGCAGCAGCGAACTTTGAAAAAAGCAGTTGAAGTAATTGGTATCGGTCTACACAAAGGTGAGCCTATTAAGCTTAGACTTGAGCCGCTTGATGTTGATGCAGGTATAGTGTTTTATCGTGAAGATCTTGCAATGAATATACCTCTCTCTCCTAAATCCGTAATAGACACGCGTATGGCTACAGTGATCGGGAATGAAAAAGGGTTCATCTCAACCATAGAGCATTTTCTTTCTGCTGTATATGCTTATGGTATAGATAATATGCGCGTAACAGTAGATGGTAATGAGATGCCTATCATGGATGGTTCATCTATCTCTTTTTGTCTACTCTTAGATGAAGCAGGCATTGAAGAACAAGATGCTCCCAAGAAGGTCATTCGTGTAAAAACACCTATTGAAATACAGGATGGAGATAAGTTTGTGCGTCTTTTACCACATGATTCTGCAGCATTTGATTTCCGTATCAAGTTCGATCATCCGGTGATCGGTGAGCAAGAAGAATCGTTTGATTTTTCTACGAAAAATTTTGTGGAAGAGATTGCAAGAGCAAGAACATTTGGTTTTGCAAAAGATATACAATACCTACAGAGTCAAAACCTGGCTATGGGAGCAACCTTGCAAAATGCTATAGGACTTGATGATCATAAAGTATTGAACCCTGAAGGTTTGCGTTTTGACAATGAATTTGCAAGACATAAGATCTTGGATGCGATGGGTGATATGATGGTATCTGGACATAATATCTTAGCAAAATATGAATCATTTGCAGGGAGTCATAACTTAAATTATCAACTTACTACTAAACTTCTTTCAGACAGCAAGAATTATGATCTTGTTGCAGTTGAAGAGTTACAGAGTAGATCATTTGCCAGATCATTCGCATAACTATACCCTTCTGATCATCTCTATTTCTTCACCCCTTCAACTAGGGGTGTATGAAAATGACAGACTCATCAAAACCATTTCCAGTAATAAAAAAACTTCTGAGGTACTTCTACCCATTATAAGCGAATGTTTGGATACTTACTCTGTTTCCAAGATCATTTATACACGTGGACCAGGCTCTTATATGGCGATCAAACTGACATACATTATGTTGAAAACCATTGAGACAGTACGTGGTATAAAATGTTTTGGCTGCAGTGGTTTTTCATTAAATGGAGCACAACCCATCAAAGCTATTGGTAATCTTTATTTTATCAAGGAAAAAGAGACTATAATAACAAAAAAATATGAGCAGCCGGTAGAGGCACATTTTGTCTTACCTCAAAGTATTCATGATCTTGAAATAGATGAAGAATCAACCCCTGAGTATATATTGCCAGCTGTCTAATGGAAGTAGTGAATAATGTTTGTAAGCGTACCCGCAACCTCTGCCAATCTAGGACCAGGGTTTGATACCTTAGGTTTGGCTGTTGATCTAAGAAATGAAATCATCATTAAACCTTCAAAATTTTTAAGTCTCTCTACACACGGTGAAGGTGCTGAAAACCCGAAGATAAAGAAAAATTCACTTTTTCTAAGTATTTTCAATGAAAACTATAAGCGATTGACAGGTAGAGATGATAATTTCAGATTTGAATTTCATAACCGTATACCTATCTCCAGAGGATTAGGATCTTCGTCTGCAGTCATAGTAGCAGCACTTGCAGGAGCTTACACTGTTGCTGATAAGAAATATAATAAAAGAGAGATCCTCAATCAGGCTCTGCGTTATGAACATCATCCGGACAATATCACCCCAGCAGTTATGGGTGGATTTAATGTGGCTTGTGTTGAAGGTGACAGGGTCTATAGTAAAAAAAGACGTATGCCTGATTATCTTAAAGCAGTAGTGGTTGTACCTAATCGTACCATATCCACAGCAAGATCACGTACGGTTCTTCCAAAAATGTATAGAAAAGAAGAGACAGTTTATTCACTCTCACGCTCTTCTTATATGACAGCACTCTTTATGTCTGAGTCTTGGGACCTGTTGCGTATTGCATCTAAAGACAAACTGCATCAGGCTAGAAGAATGAAAATGATACCTGAACTCTTTGATGTACAAAAACTTGCACTTAAACATGGTGCACTCATGTCTACACTTTCTGGTTCAGGATCTACGTTTTTCAATCTTGCCTATGATAAAGATGCGGATAAAATGGCACAGGCATTACAGGCAAGATTCCCCCAATTCAGGGTATTTACGCTTGCTTTGGATAATAATGGAGTCACCACTAGAGATTAAGCGATACGCTTAATCTCTTTTTGGGTATAATACGCATGAAAAAAATACAGCCTATACGAATGTGCATCGCTTGCCGAGCTAGACATCCTCAAAATACTTTGATTAGACTTAAGCATGAGGATAAAGAGATTGTTGCATTTAATGGTGAAGGCAGAAGCTTTTACCTGTGTGAAAGTTGTAGTACAAATGAAAAAAAAGTCAAAGGCTTAGTGAAGCGCTTTAAACAAGATGAAGAGTACTTTACTAAGCTTTTAAAGGAGTTAATCAATAATGGATAAAGTTAAAATCCAAGAGATAGCAGAAGAAGCAGGATTGTCAAATGGTGACCTGTTAGATAAAGCAAAAGAATTAGGTTTTGATGTTAAAGCCGCTAACAGTACTATCAGTATGGAAAATGCGGGGGTACTTGTTGATTATGCAATCAGCGGGACACTTCCCAAAGACTTCAATAAGCCAGGCGATAAACCAAAGATCACTGTGGTGAAGAAAAAAACAGAAGTTGTTACCAAAGAAGTAACAGAGACTGAACCTAAAACAGTTGAGACTGAAGCTGAAACTGTTGAGGTTGAACCTGAAACAGTTGAGACTGTGGTAGTAGAAGAGAATGTAACGGTTACGACTGAAACAAAAGAAGAAGTTTCGGAAGAGATTGCTGTTGAAGAAGTTGTAGCAAAACCTGCACCTAAAGAGGTTAAAAAGCGTAAAGGTATTTCTGTAGTAAGTAAAAAAACTGAAGAAGCCAGTACTGCTGAAGCCTCAACAGATCAAACTGCAGAAAAACCAAAAAGAAGAACACTTTCACGTGGTGGTATTAAGATCGTTCGAAAAGCGAAGCCGGCACCGGTTAGAGCTGGGACAAATATCTCTTTGGGAAAAACATTCGGAAATAAAAATTATGAACCGTTTGTTGGAAAGAAAAAGAGTAAGAAGGTAGCAGAAGCTCGAGATACTGGTACTAAGATCGATATCTTTAACCATGACAGTATGAGTGGAGAGATCGACAGCGGTTTTGGTGGAGAAGAAGTAGTACTTTTAGACTTTTCTGATAAAAATATCTATGAAGATATGATGCGTCAGGAACAAAAACGTAAAGAAGAAGCGAAAAAAAGAGAAGCGGCCAATGGTGGACCTGCAAAAGGTAGACAACCGTTCCGCCCTCATCAAAAACGTTCTCTTAAACGTGGTGGAAAACGTAAAAAGTATGTGAAAGAAGAAAATACAGATATTGTTACATCTATAGAGATCCCTGAAAATGTAAGGGTTTATGAGTTTGCTGAAAAAGTAAACCGTAAAGTGGGTGAAGTTGTCGGTGTTCTTTTTCTACTTGGAATGATGGTAACTAAAAATGACTTCCTCTCTAAAGATGAGATAGAGATCTTGGCAGAAGAGTTTGAAGTGGAAGTGACAACCGTAAATCCACTCGATGAACTTGATATAACAGATGAATATGATGTTGAAGAAGATGAAAATGCAACAGAAAGACCTCCTGTTATTACTATAATGGGACACGTCGATCATGGTAAAACATCATTACTTGATAAAATACGTGCTGCAAAAGTTGCAGATAGAGAAGCAGGTGGTATTACACAGCATGTAGGTGCATACCAAGTAGAAAAAAATGGTAAGAAGATCACCTTTGTTGATACCCCGGGTCACGAAGCCTTTACTGAAATGCGTTCACGTGGAGCACAGGCAACAGATATCGTTATTATCGTTGTCGCTGCAGATGATGGTGTAATGCCTCAAACAAAAGAGGCGATCGCACACACGAAAGCAGCAGGTGTACCACTTATTGTTGCGATAAACAAAATGGATAAAGAATCAGCAAACCCAGATAATGTTAAATCACAACTTTCAGAGATAGGTGTGATGGCAACAGACTGGGGTGGAGAGTATGAATTTGTTCCAGTATCTGCACATTCAGGTATGGGTATAGATGACCTTCTTGAGACTATTTTACTTCAAGCCGAAGTAATGGAGTTAAAAGCCAATGCAGATAAAACTGCACAAGCGGTTGTTGTTGAAGCATCCGTGGAAAAAGGTTTTGGTCCGGTTGCAAATGTAATCATCAAAAATGGTACATTACGCGTGGGTGACAATGTGATCGTTGGTAAAACATACGGTCGTATCAAAGCGATTAAACTTGATGATGGAACATCAGTAAAAGCAATAGGCCCAAGTACACCAGCAGCCATTGTAGGATTGAATGAAGTACCTGGTGCAGGTGAAGAACTTGCAGTAATGGATACAGATAAAGAAGTACGTGAGCTTGCAGAAAAAAGAGCAGAGTTTGAAAGAGCCAAAGTCCTCTCTAAGAGTACTAAAGCATCTCTTGATGATCTCTCAGCACTTATTGCAGAAGGACAACTCAAAGCACTTCCTGTGATCATTAAAGCAGATGTTCAAGGGTCTCTTGAAGCGATAAAAGGTTCACTAGAAAAACTGAGAAATGAAGAAGTAAAAGTAAATATTATTCATGAAGGTGTTGGTGGGGTTACAGAGAGTGACTTAACATTGGCAGATGCTTCTGAACATGCAGTGGTACTTGGATTTAACGTCAGACCTACTGGTGCAGTGAAGAAAAAATCAAAAGAATTGGGTATAGAGATACGTTCATACTCTATTATCTATGATCTTTTAGATGAAGTAAAAGCACTACTAGGTGGTATGATGAGCCCAGTTATCTCTGAAGAAGTAACTGGTCAGGCAGATGTTCGTGAGACATTTGTTGTAGGTAAAGTTGGGACTATTGCAGGATGTAAAGTATCTGATGGTTCTATTACCAGAAACTCTAAAGCAAGACTTATACGTGATGGCGTAGTAGTTTATGAAAGTACTATTTCTTCACTCAAACGTTTCAATGAAGATGCGAAAGAAGTGAAAAATGGTTATGAGTGTGGTATTATGCTTGCAAACTTTAATGACATTAAAGAGGGTGATGTGATCGAAACCTTCAAAGATGTTGAAGAACAAGTGGTAATGGATTAAACCTCTATGACACATGAAGAGATTAAACGTCATAGAGTAGAGTCTGTTCTCAAAGAGATCATTCCTGAAGCATTGGCTTCACTTGATGATGACCGTATTAATGGACTTTCTGTAACTGACGTTGTTTGTTCAAAAGGTAGATCGGATGCAAAAGTATATCTTGATACTTCTTTTTTAAATGAAAAAGAACAAGGGGCGGCACTCAAACAGTTACGTGTGGTCGCTGGATATATCCAAAACCATTGTAAGCAGAGTGAAGGTTGGTTCAAAGCACCACGTTTTGTGTTTGAGTTTGATCATCAGTTAGAGAAAGTCTCACGTATAGAAGATCTATTTAAACAAATAGAAAGCCGTAATAAAGGTGAAGATGAGGAGTCAAGTGATGAATCTTGAAACACAAATAGCTAAGATAGTTGAAGCAAATGGAGCTGCTCTGTATGATACGGAAATTGTCACTGAATTTGATGAGACTATCTTTCGTGTACTTATCACAAAAGTAGGTGGTGTAAGTCTGGATCTATGTGCAACTATTTCACATGAACTCTCGCCATTTTTGGATGTGCATCCTCCTATGAATCAAAAGTATCGTCTTGAGATCTCATCTCCGGGCATAGAGAGAAAGCTCACAAAAAAAGTGCATTTTGAAAATGCCGTTGGTGAAAAGGTCAAACTAAAAGTTGTGGGTGGTGATAAACTTAAAGGTCTGCTTAAGTCTGCTGATAATGATGGAATCGTTGTTGAAACGAAGCAAGGGGAAGAGTCATATACATATAATGAGCTCAATACTTGTAAAACTTATTTTGATTGGAATTAAAAATTAAATTTTAAAGGAGTTGTGTATGACCGATGAATTTTATATGCAACTCGCTCTGAATAAAGCTTGGGAATACCAGGGTTTAACCTATCCAAACCCGGCTGTTGGTGCTGTAGTAACATTAGATGGAAAAATTCTATCTATTGAAGCACATCAAAAAGCTGGTACATCTCATGCAGAAGTATTGGCACTGCTTAAAGCGTATGAGACACTTTCAAATGCTACTATAGATTTTGACCCAAAAGATTCACATAAAGCACATCATTTCCTTTTATCCTTGCCGCAAAACTTTTTTTCATCTTGTACCATTTATGTCACTTTGGAACCTTGCTCTCATCAAGGTAAAACACCTTCTTGTGCTTCACTTTTAGCGACTTTGTCACTTGAAAGAGTTGTGATAGGCATGAAAGACCCTATTGAAGGACATGATTATGGTATGGAATCACTAGAAAATGCAAGTGTGGGTTTACTGGAAGGGAAGTGTCAGGCATTACTTGAACCTTTTATGATTTGGCAAAAAAGAGCTTTTGTTTTGTTCAAATTGGCTCAGACTTCTAATGGCCGTATAGGAGGTGGGTATCTTTCCTGTGAAGCATCATTAAAGCATGTACATCAATTAAGAGAAGTGTGTGATACTTTACTCATTGGTGGTAATACTGTTAGAGTGGACAGACCCACACTTGACTGTAGATTTACAGAGGGTAAAGCACCTAAGGTAACTATATATGCCAAAGAAGATAACTTTGATCGAGAAATTCCTCTTTTTTCTGTGCCAAGTAGAGAAGTAAACATCTCTAATGATCTTACTTTTCTAGAGAAACCTTCTTTTGTGTTAGTTGAAGGTGGAGAAGGGATGTTAAATGCTTTAAAAGAGAAGATTGATTGGCTGCTTATTTATCAAACACCTAAGCTCTCTACGAATAATTTAACCTATAATACTACTATGAATTTATCATTTTTACATCAAGGTAATAAAGATGTAGACTTGATACTATGGAGCAGACAGATTGGGCATTGAAAAACTAACAGATAAGCAAGAAAAACAAGAAAAAATAGTCACAATGTTTGATGACATTGCATCGACTTATGATAAAGCAAATAGAGTGCTTAGTATGGGTATAGATATACAATGGCGCAAAAAAGGTTGTGATAAAGCATTTGAGATCTTAGGTAAAAAAGAGTTAGATCAAATTACAGATGTAGCGACTGGTACAGGTGACTTAATTATTTACTGGAAAGAACAAGCTGTAAAAAATGGTGTAAATATAAAGAAGTATGTCGGCGTAGACCCATCAATAGGAATGCTTGAAGTAGCAAAAGAGAAAGTAGACTTTGCAGAATTTATAGAAGGTAAAGCACAAGCACTTCCTATAGCAGATGAAAGTTCTGATGTAATTTCTATCTCTTATGGTATAAGAAATGTAGTTGATCGTGTAGAAGCTCTACATGAGTTTAACCGTGTATTAAAGCCAGATGGTTTGGTGGTTATTTTAGAGTTTACAAAACAAGAAAGAAGTGGACTTATTGATAAGGTAGTAGATTTTGGTATGAAAAATGTATTGCCTCGAGTAGGTGGATTTATCTCTAAAAATTATGAAGCCTATAAGTACTTGCCAGACTCTATAGAAGAATTTTTAACCACAGAAATGTTAGCCAAAGAGTTAGAAGAGGCTGGATTTGAGATGAAATATACAAAATCATTTTCAATGGGTATCTCTACACTTTTGGTGGCACAAAAGAAATAAATCTCTGGGTAGACACATCCACAATACAAAGGCAAGCTATGTCTCAATCTATGATGAGTGTCTCCTCACTCAATACCAAGATAAAATCACTTTTAGAAGCAACCTTTATGCATATTTTGGTAGAGGGAGAAGTAGCGAGTGCAACCTATCACTCTTCAGGTCATTTATACTTTTCCGTTAAAGATAAAGAGAGTTCTATTAAGTGTGTTATGTGGCGTTCATCAGTTGCCAAGATGAAGTTCCGTATAGAAAAAGGCATGCATATTGTTGTAGAGGGTTCAGTTTCTGTCTATACTCCCAGAGGTGAATACCAGTTCCAGACGGTAAAGATCGAGCCTTATGGGAAGGGCGCTCTGGCACTTGCCTATGAACAACTTAAAGAGAAACTTAAAGCTAAAGGCTACTTTGATACCCAAAGAAAAACTGTCATTCCCAAACATATTACCAAGATAGCGCTTGTTACTGCAAAAGAGAGTGCCGCACTGTATGATATGCTAAAGATCATAGAGCAACGTTGGGCACTTCTTGAAGTGGTTATCGTAGATACTTTGGTACAGGGAGATACTGCAGCCGATCAGATAGCCCATTCACTTCGTTATGCAGACACTTTAAATGCAGATGTGGTCATTGTAGGTAGGGGTGGTGGTTCTGCTGAGGATCTATGGTCTTTTAATGAAGAGCTCGTAGCAGATGCAATTTTTTCGATGCAAACACCTGTAGTGAGTGCAGTAGGACATGAAGTAGATGTGATGATTTCTGATTTTGTAGCTGACCTGCGTGCACCTACACCTTCTGCAGCAATTGAGATGATACTGCCAGACAGTAAAGAAATACTTTATACACTGTCACAGGTAGAAGAACGCTATGGCTATATCATAGTACAAAAACTGCAACAACTGAGCCGTGAACTAGAACACACTGAAGAGATGCTTTTACGGAGCTCTCCAAGTAGACAAATAAAAGAGATACAAACTAAATTTTATCGTCTAGAAGATGAATTTAAAAGAGTGATGCAGTACAAGATAGAACGTTTCTCTTCACAGCCACCGGAAATCGTTAAAAGGTATATGCAAAATATGACATTTATTATAGAACAAAAAAAACAACATTTGGAATTTATGCATAAAAAACTATTGATGAATGATCCAAAACTACAGTACCGCAAGGGGTGGGCACAAGTCTCCGTTGATGGAAAAACAGTGACACTTGAGAGCATTGAAGTTGAGCAAAAATTTATCTTGGCAGATACTGCATCATATATAGAAGCGCTATGTTTAAGCAAGCGTTGAGATTTAATGCTACTATGATATAATTTAGGGAATCTAAGTAAATCACTAGATGGAGTCTTAATTGGAAAAGTTTGAACAATTTCTTAGTCAACTTACTTATGATGGATATGCAGTTATAGGTATTGGTCTTGTATTGATATTATTTATAATTCACAGCTATTCACTCATGCAGGGTAAAAAGAAACTCCGACAAATGCTAAATGATAATCTTAAAGTGTTTCAAAACGCATTTGATGTTGCTGAAGATGGTCTATTAATCCTTTCTGATAAAAATGAAGTGATCTATGCCAATAAATCTATGATGGATATTTTAGGGCTTAAGAGAAATTTTTTAGACAAAGTGTTAAAAAATATTCCACACGTTAAAGTGAAAAAAACGTGGATGGCATTAGATCAATTCCTTAAAGAACACTATGAAACATCTAAAATGCAAGCACTTTCATTTTCTCATTCTTGTTTAAAAACTACAGAGAATAATGAAATCCCTATACACTTAACTATAGATACTATATCAATGGGTAAACATACAGAATGGTATAAAGTCGTATCTATACAAGATTTAAGTAAGATAGAAGAGCGTAAAAAGAAAGAATTTAAACATAAGCTTACAGGGTTACCAAACCAACTTCAGGCATTACAGGATTTGCCAAAACTTTACTCACAGATACATCTAGAAAATAAGAAAATAGCATTAGTATTGTTGAATATAGATAATTTCACACATTTACGTTCTGTCATAGGATTTGATCAGTCCAATGCTGTTTTGATCAAGTTCGCAGGATATTTAGAAACTTTGGCAACAAACTTGAGTGTATCTGTTTATCATACATTTGATAATCATTTTTTGCTGACTGTCTCAAAGTTAAATTCTTTGGAAGAGATAAGGAAGTTTGTTGAAGAGGTACAAATCAAAGTGGCTGCTTTTTATAAAATGGATGAAACGCATTTACATTTAACTGTTTCTGCAGGTGTTTCTGTGTATCCAGACAGTGGCCCAACAAGAAAACTTATGGATAATGCTTATAGGGCGTTAGTTCAGGCAGAAAAAGAAGGTGACGGTAAAATAGAAATATTCATGCCTGAAGAATTTTCAAAAGGCTATGATGAATTGACGCTGCATAATGATATGCAAGGAGCATTGGACAATAGTGAATTTGAAGTCTATTATCAGCCTATTGTTGAAGCTGAAAATTATGAAATTGTAGCTGCAGAAGCATTAATACGATGGATACATCCAACATATGGATTTATTCCGCCGGATGTCTTTATCGGACTAATGGAACAAACAGGATTTATTATTAAGTTGGGTAAGTATATCCTTGAAGAAGTTTTAAAACAGCAGAAGCGTTGGGAATTGTTTAATTTCAAGAAGATTGAGGTGTCGATCAATGTTTCTGTGATTGAATTGGATACAGGTGAATTTGATGTACATGTAGAAAGAGAACTTCAGCGTCATAAAGTAGATCCCGGAAGTATCAAGTTTGAAGTTACAGAGAGCGCTGCGATGATGAGTGAAGAGAAAGCAGTGAAGTATTTTAAAAAGTTAAAAAAATTAGGTGTAGGAATTTCACTGGACGATTTTGGTACGGGGTATACTTCTTTTGATTATTTAAAAAAGTTTCCTGCAGATATAGTAAAGATCGATAAAACGCTGGTAGACAATATACTTGTGAGTGAAGAAGATCAAAGAATAGTGCATGCAATGATTGATCTTGGACATAATTTAGGTTTGAAAGTTGTTGTAGAAGGTGTGGAGAATAAGAAAATGGTGACGTTACTCTCTTCATATGGATGTGACTTTATACAAGGGTATTATTTTTCAAAACCTTTGCCTGTTTTTGAATTTCAAAAACTGATAAGAGAATAGGGAAGGAAGAGGGATGAATATATGGATGGGTATCACTGCGATAAGTGTAGTAGTATTGGTAATAGTGCTGGTATGGTTATTTATTTTTGATAAAAAGAAGTTAGCCCAAGTGAAAGATGAGTTAAAACTCTTTAAAAAAGAGAAAGAGTATTATGCTGAAGCAATGATAACATTTTCTGCTGATCACAGTATCACTTTTGCAAATCGAGCGGCAAAAGATCTGTTCTCACTCAATGAGAATAATCAAGTAGATAGTAAAGCTAAAAGAGTTGATCTAAAATTGAGTAAAGAGAGTCCGGAAGATTTTTTTACAAAAATAAAAACAATAAGTGTGGACAATAAAGAAAGTTTTAAGATCGATAAGGCAATGCTCATTCTAAAGGGAAAGAGAAAAAAAATTAATCTGTACATAGATAAGAGTGTATACAATGGACAGGAAATGATCACCTGTGTTATAGATATGGATATGGATATGGAATACAATCAGATTAATGTGAATAAGGATGAAGAGAGAAAGACAGGTTACTTAGATTTTTTAACCAGTTTACCTAGTCAATTCGCAGCTATATCAGATATTAATACTTTGACCAGAGATAGCCAAAATAAATCAGAATTTTTTTCTGTGTTACTATTGGGTATTGATCATTTTAATGATATACAAACTACATTGGGTTTAAGCTATAGCAATCAAATTTTAAAAACATTAGCTCAATTCTTTGTTTCAAAACAGGATGAAAATATCACTATATATCGTATGGATGCAGATAAATTTTTATTGCTTATAAGGAATGTTAATGAAAATACTCCTATAAATACTATTGCACGGGACATGATCGTTTCTGTAGGGAATGTCTATAGAGATAATAATGATGTTCGTTTAACAAGTTCCATTGGGATCGTAGAATATCCAAGAGATGGTGAGAATGCTACGAAATTGATTGACAATGTATATATCGCTTTAAAGAAAGCTCAAGAGCGAAGTGAATCAAATATAAAGCTATTTAATGCAAATCATGACGCTATACATATAGATGAATCCAAGATGAGTAAAGATATCCATACAGGTTTGAATAACAATGAGTTCTTACTACATTACCAACCTATATTTGATCTGGAAGGTGAACGTATTATTGGGGCAGAAGCTTTAGTGCGATGGAACCACCCTGAACATGGATTGCTCGCTGCAGATAAATTTTTAGAGGTTGCAGAAAAAACAGGTTTGATCGTCGACCTGGGAGAGTATGTATTTAGTGAAGCGATTCAAGAGAGCAAAAAATGTAATATAGGGAATGGAACAGACTTTCAAATTACAATCAATCTTTCTTTACAAGAGATGCAGATTGACAAGTTACTCCCAAAACTTGAAAAGTTGTTTGACAAATATAATGT
>JADGDL010000046.1 GCA_016744875.1 Sulfurovum sp. | reverse complement strand
AGATCAATGGGCATGATCATCATATCATTGGCTATGAGTTTACTTTGTTTAGGAAGTGTTTGAAAGATATTTACATTCACAAATGCACCTTTGGGTGTCAGGAAGTTATAGGCATCATTATAGAAGTGATCATTCAAGTAACTTTGTACTCCTTCCCCTACGAGCATTTGTTTGCCCTTAAAAAAAGATCTTATATCAATGTTTTCTATAAGCTCTTGCAAATGTCCATGACTCTGTTCATCTAAAAAATCAACACCAACAATGAGAAAATATTTATCTTTGGGAGCAAAAAAATATCGACCATATACACGTGGAGTCACTTTACTGATCCCATAGGTCTCAAGCAGTTCATCTCCCCAAGCTACAGGGGTAGAAATCGCTGTGCCACCTTGAGTACGTGAGACAACAAAATCCGGCTGCACTTTTAATGTCCCTTCCAAAGAAAAACGTATGGATGAAGATATGAATAGTATGGAAGCCAGTAAAAAGAGTATCATCACTGAAATTACGATGATGCCCAGATGTTTGGTACGCTCTTTTAAAATCTGAAGGGCAAGAAAGTGCCAGAATGCATTAACGTTCATACACAAAGTCCATTCTGTTCAAACCAGGCATTTCAGGGTAGGTAGTATTGAGCGTTGATGCATCATAAGCTTCAGATAAAGAAAGTTTAGAGATCTGTGTGAGTTTAGTTAAATTTTGTAAAGATCGTACATGTGTATCATAGGGAAAGAAAAACATGTGTGTACCCACAAAGAAAATCATCAGGATCAATAATGATGATAAAAATACAAGTGCTTTAAACAAGGTTTATCCTATATTGTATATTACGGATATTCTAATCCATCAAGTCCCATAACTAGCTTGGGTGTAATTTCATCAAAGATAATGATTTTATCACCATTATGATCTTTCATAAAGTTTTGAGCAGCATCCTTAGTTAGGAAAGGTATAAGTTCATTCCCCATAGGACCAAATACATCTGAACCCAGAACATAAAATGCTTTTTTTGCATCGATGGCTTTAAGTGTATAAAAATCTGTCACTTCAATGTTGCTTATCTTGGTTCTGTCATAAGGAAAATCAACATCAAAAATATAAAACTTCATCATATCTTTTACACCGTCAAAATAGTGAGTATTATTCTTTTCGGTGATGAGTGCTGCCCATTTTGGATATTTGGCAACAAACATACCACAAACAGGACATTTTATTGATTTAGGTACTTGCATTTGTCCCTTAACACTAGAAAAAGTTTCAGATGAACCTGCCATAAGAAAATAGGCTAAAGCCTCTTTATTTCTACTATTAAGAGATAAACAGGGATTAACAGTGTCAATCTCTTGAATAATCTTGGTTACTGTTTTACTTTTGATCTGTGATAGTTTCGTTTCATCACACAGTTTTAAAGCTACTTTCTCACCCTTTTGTACCAGTTTTGCATATTTTGCAGGAGAAATATCTTCTGCATACATAAGACCTGAAAGTAAAAATAGTGCTAAAAAAAACCGTGTCATATTAAGCCTTAGTTATTACGTGAGTTTAAGAAAATACCAATGGCTTGAAGTTGTTTACCTTTGATCTCACCACAAGGTTTCTGTGCTTTTAAGTATGACTTTGCTTCAGCGATACTGTTAAATTTAGTATCAATAGTCTTACACATTTTCTTATACATCATCTGGCCTTTTTGAGCCATCATTGCTTGTTTTTTCTGGACCATAGCTTGTTCTTTGGCAAGTGTGCTTTTTACTGATGCCAGTGTATCTTCAAAGTTCATGACTTTTCCGCCAAATTCTTTAGCAAAAGATTCAGCATCTGCTTTATTTGCAAAAGCATATTTACTTGTCATACTCATTGTTCCAGCTTTTGAACTACCAAATACATAGCTTGCAGTTGTTGCGTCTATAAATTTCAATGTAGTGTTATCAACCACTTTAAGATCAGTTACTTTTCCGTCTTTTTCCATAGTTTCGGCTAAACAGTGTATAGAACAGTATTGTTCTGATTTACCATCAACATGTGCTGCATGGTTTGTCTTATAGAACATTGGAAGTGTCATCCCACATCTTGGACAGTACATCTTAGCATCACCTTCTTGTAGAATCTCTGCTTTATCCATAGATACAGCTTGAAAACGTGTAGGCATTTTTTTACCTGTCATAGCTTTCATCTCTTCAGCCAAACCATTTGAACTCATCATTACCAATGCCGTGAGGGCTAATATCACTTTTTTCATTTTTACATCCTTATTTAATTTATAGTTCTATATTATAGCTGTTGTGTTAATTTTGTGTTAATAGTGGGGTGTAAGGCTTAAGATATTCTCATTAATGCATCATGCATATCAAAATAGGCAATGAAAAATTCAAAGAGTACTCTCCAAAATATCTCCATACATAAGAAGCATAGAACAAATACAATAATTGTATATATACGTTGTTTTATCGTTGTTCTTCTTAGTATTTCTTCCTTCATTAATCCAGAGACTTCGATTAAATAATTTTTGTAAATCCATGCAGCAAAATACCAACTAAGTAGAGGAATTAGTACTGCACCTATATAATAGAAAAATAAAAGTAATGTTGGAGTAATGAAGGTATTAAAAAGAAGAAAGTCTTGCATTGCTTAGTCCTTTTGTCTTCCCACACAAATGTATGGGAATAAATTTGTAGAAAGTCTTATGAAGCTTCCGTATAAAGGTGTTTCGCTTTTTGAACGTGGAAGTTAAGGCCTATCTCTTTTTCTGTACATCCAAGAGCTAGGGCAACCATCTGTGGCATATGTAATACTGGAAGTTCAACTCCACGACCCATTACTTTTCCAATGCTGTCCTGGTATGTATCCATTTTGAGGTGACAGAGTGGACATGGTGTAACCATAAGGTCTGCGTTGTTATCTACCGCATCGAGAAGGGCATTCCCTGCCAATACCTCAGATGTATGGTTAGCTTGAAGTTCCACATGAAAACCACAACACTTGTTCTTACTTTCATATTCTACAGGATTACCCTCAAGAGCACCTATCAGATTATCTAATGATGTTGGTACATATGGATTTTCATGTCCATTTGCATCTTCATGTAACTCAGAGGGTCTAATGTTATGACATCCGTAAAATGGTGCTATGTTCAAATGAGAAAGTGGGGTAGTCACTTTATCTTTTACATTGTCCAAACCATACTCATCTATAAGTGTATAAAGGAAGTGTTTGATCTCAGAAGTACCTTTATACTCAAGTCCTACTTCTGCAAGTTTTTCGTTGACTCTGGCTTTTAACTCAGGGTCAGTATCTAAAGCATGTTTTGTCATTGCAGAGTTAAGCTGACAGGTATTACAGATAGTGATCATTGTAAGTCCCAGTTTTTCTGCGTAACAGATGTTTCTTGCGTTTAAGACGTGTGCTAAAAACTCATCGAAATCCTGAAGGTGACTGGCACCACAACAAGAAGCCTCTTCCAATATAGTGATCTTGATCCCTAACTTATCAGCTACAGCAAGGGTAGATGAAAGTAACTCAGGTGTAGACTGCTTAGCAGTACATCCTGTAAATAATGCGTAATGTAATTGTTCGCTCATCTTTTCTCCTTACAGCTTATTTGTTTGTGAGATTGCAATAAGTTTTTGAACCTCATCTAAGTTTTTTATCTTCGGAATACTGTCTATAAATGGTATTCCAGAGTGCCAGTGAATTTTACCAGTCTTCATCATTTTAAGTGCAGTACCTAAATGTTTATACATACCAAGGTAACCTTCAGAATACGTGACGATATCGGCTTCATCCAAGTAACCTGTTTTCTTCATACCTCTTAAAAAACCTTCTGCGTGACGTGTCGCAACATTACTTACAGCTACGCCATGTTCAAACTGCATATTATGTAGTTTTCCAATTTTTTCAATAGGATTAACTTCTTTAGGACATGCCTCTGCACATTCAAAACATTTCACACAATCCCAAACACCAGAACCTGATTCGAAGGTAATTTGTAGTCTTTCTTCTGTCGCTTCATCTCTCGTATCTGCTGTAAATCTATAGGCAGCCGCAAGTGCAGCAGGCCCGAGGAATGCATCATTTACTTCTAATGCTGGACAGGCATAGTGACATGCACCACACTGTATACAGAGATCCGCATCTAGTAAGGCATTAAACTGAGCAACAGACTGTTTTGACTCAGATGCTGGTCTAGGATCAATATCTGCAACGATAAATGGTTTCACTGCTGCATGTTTGTCCCAGAAGTCAGTTTTGTCGATGATCAAATCTTTAATTGCACGTTTTTTGCTACTTGGTTCAAGTGTGATGTCGTTATCAAACAAGTTAAGAAGTTCTATAGCATTTTGTTTACATGCAAGTACAGACTTACCATTTACCTTAATGGCACATGCGCCACAAATACCATGTCTACAAGATCGTCTATAAGAGAAAGAACCATCATGTTCCCATTTTATTCTATTCATTAGGTCAAGTATCAGTTCGTCTTTTCCTACTTCCATTTCATATTGTTTTGTATATGGAAGATAATCAGTTTCTGCATTAAATCTAAATGCCTTTATGGTTACTTTTCTAGTATCTTTTACTTCACTCATCATAACCTCCTTAATATGTTCTTTCTTTAGGCTCAAACTTACCAAGCACAACTTCACCCCATTCATGGGTCATGTTAAACTCTTTATCCATATATGCATAGGTATGCTTGAGGAAGTTTGCATCATCTCTTGTAGGAAAGTCTTCACGGTAATGACCACCACGACTCTCTTTGCGATTCAGTGCACCATCTACAATGAACTTAGAAAATTCTAACATGTGTCCAAGCTCGATAGCTTCTTGTAGGTCTGTGTTGAATGTATTGGATTTATCATCGATACGGATGTTGTTGTAACGTCCAAGTAAGTCATCTATCAGTTTAATTTGTCTTTCTAAAGACTCTTTTGTTCTAAAGACACCTGCATCAGCAGTCATTCCTACCTGAAGTGCTTCACGTAACCC
Organism: Sulfurovum sp.; assembly: GCA_016744875.1. GTDB lineage: Bacteria > Campylobacterota > Campylobacteria > Campylobacterales > Sulfurovaceae > Sulfurovum. The sequence goes on along the minus strand of JADGDL010000046.1, from coordinate 9,232 downwards.
AGGTACAGACTCATTACCGTTTGAAGTTTTAAGTTTTTCCATTTCTGCTAACATTTTGTCTGCATCTGATGGAGTTGCTTGACGAAGTTCTATACCTTTATCAATTTTTTTAACCATATTTTCACCAGCATGACGACCAAAGAGTAGGGCTTCAAGTACTGAGTTCGCACCAAGTCTGTTTGCACCGTGTACAGATACACAAGCACACTCACCAGCAGCATAGAACCCCTCTGTCATCTCAGTAGGTGATTTACGTACTTCACAGTTAATGTTAGTAGGAATTCCTCCCATTGAGTAGTGTGCAGTAGCTGAGATGTGGATAGGTTCTTTAAGCATATCCTGACCTTGAAATGCGATAGCAAGTTCACGGAGTTCCGGAAGTCGTGTTAAAATGATCTCAGGATCTAAGTGAGTGAGGTCAATGTTTACTGATTGACCACCTTTACCAACACCTTTACCTTGACGTACTTCTTCCATAATCGCTCGACTTACAACATCTCGTGATGCAAGTTCCATAGCATTAGGTGCGTATTTAGTCATGAATCTTTCACCCTCAGAGTTAAAAAGACGACCACCCTCACCACGTGCAGCTTCAGAGATAAGTACGCCGGAACCACCAAGACCACTCGGGTGGAACTGTACAAATTCCATATCTTCTAGAGGAAGACCATGTCGCGCTACTATGGAGAGTGAATCTCCCGTGTTAGCATGTGCATTAGAATTAAATCGATATGCTCTACCATGACCACCTGTAGCGAACATTGTTACTTTTGCATTAAAGATAGCTGGTTTTGAGTTACGAATGTCATAGGCTGCAACACCAGATACTTTTCCATCTTCATAGAGTAGATCCGCTGCATACCACTCATCAAAGACTTCGATACCCGCTCTAAATGCTTGTTCATAGATAGCTTGAAGTACTGCCAATCCTGTTCTGTCTTTTGCATAACATGCTCTAGGCTTAGACTGTCCACCAAAAGGTCTCATTGCAATGTTACCTTCATCATTTCTGGAAAAAGTAGCACCCATTCTCTCTGCCCAGCGTATAGTTTCAGGTGCCTTAGTACACATAAGTTCAACACAGTCTTGATCAGCTAAGTAATCAGAACCTTTAACAGTATCAAATTCATGAAGTTCAGTAGAGTCTTCTTCACCAAGTGCGGCATTTATACCACCTTGTGCTGCACCTGAGTGTGAACGAAGGGGGTGAAGTTTAGTAATTATTGCTGTTTTTTTACCTGCTTCTGTTAGCTCTTTGGCAGCTGCCAATCCTGCTAAACCAGAGCCAACGATTACAGCATCGTATTCGTAGATTTTAATATCTGAGTTTTTGCTCATAAAAGTGTATCCTTTTTATACATAATGTATTCATTATAGCTTTTAAAGGATTAAGATAGTTATAAATAGGGGAGTAAACGTGTGTTTAGACGGGAAAGTGTTACTATACTCTATACATCATCTTTCTGTTAGTACAAAAAGATGACAAAATACTGAGATTATGCTTCTATGGATGAAATTTGTGTTTCAAAGTCTTCTGATGAGATCAATTCTAAACCTATCATTTTTCTACCTATCGTTCTTTCAATAGCAGCAAAGTTTTGTGTGAACATATCAAATGTGTCAAGATCTTCAACCACAAGTACTTCTGTTCCGGCATCAAATGCGTCTAGAAGTGTTGCACCAGCTTTTTTGAAAGCCAGATCTTTATTGGCTTCTAAGATATGAAGCCCTGAAAGTTTATTTACTCTAGAGAAGTGAACTTCTCTAATGTCCTTGTCATGCATTAATGCATGCATTTTAGTATGAGAGGAAAGACCTGCATAATGTGCTACAGTTTTTTCTTCTAAGTTATTAATAGTTACAATCTTTCTTTTAGGTTCAACCACTTCTTTTTCTACTTTTTCTTTGCCTCTTATACGTGTCATGATCAATGAACATAAAGATGGACCATCTTCTGGATTAGCTAATTTTTTTAATGCTTCAATAGTTTCAGTGTGATCTTCTGCATTAAAGAGATTATTTTCATATTCGCAATCCATAAGACCAGATTGTACAGAGGTAATAGCTTCAAGGATAGCTTCTTCATTCTCAGGGTTGTTCTGGATCATCTTATGCGCAAGAACAAGTACTGCATCTCCGATATATGTACGATCAAAGTTCGAAGACTCAGAAGCATAATGTAAAGCATACATTTTTTTATATGTTTTAAGATCATCTTCAGAGGCGTAAGATGCTAAAAGTTCAAAACTTTGCATAAAGTCTGCGTCATTGATCTTAAGTCCATCATTTGAACGGTACGAACTTACAGGGTCTATTTGCAACTCTGTACCTAAACGTTCAACGATAGTCCCTACAGTCTCTTTTGCATCTACAACTAAACCGTTGATACGAAATACAAGAAGCTGCTTAGGGTATGAGAAGTTTTCATTTTTCTCGTGGATCTGTGCGAGTACTTCTTTTGCTGTTGCATCAGACTCCATGGTAAGACTGAAGTTTTTGTAGTATGGCAAGTAATCTGTTTTTGCATTAAAGAAGAATGCTTTGATGGTTAGTTTGTGTGACATGGTTTTCTCCATAGATAATAATTGTCTTGAGTATATCTTATATAGCTGATAAGTTTAACGTTTCAGATATATAAAGATAAAACGAAGTAAGTATGTTACAATTTTGCCATGATAAATAAGAAAACAAATATTGATAAAGAACAATACCTCATCAATTCACTCAGTTCAAAGCATATCGGTGACGATGCTGCTGTTATTGGTGATACACTCTACAGCATGGACGCATTTTTTGAAGATGTTCATTTTAAACGTGAATGGATGAGCATAGCACAAGTTGGACGTAAAGCAATGCTTATCAACATATCTGATGCCATTGCGATGAATGCAGAGCCTAAATATGCACTTATCACAGTTTCACTACCTCATGACCTTGTTGAAGCAGATATAGATGAACTGATGAAGAGCATGGAGTTCACAGCTAAAGAATACGGTTGTGAGATCATTGGTGGAGACACCATAGGAGGAGATAAACTTCATCTTAGTATTACCATCATTTCAAAGAGTAAAAAACCACTGCTTCGTACTGGATTAAAGCAGGGTGATCTTTTGGCTTATACCGGCACATTGGGCGAAAGTAAAAGAGATTTGGATGCACTATACAGAGGTGAAAAAATACCTGATAACTCACGCTTTTTAGAACCCATTCTTCGGGCAGAATTTATTAGTAAAGCAAGAGACTATTTACGTACAGGTATGGACATCTCTGATGGACTTTATTGTGATACAAACAAGTTATTAGATATTAATAAATATGGATTTGATATTTTTGAAGATATAGACGATATTATAGGCCTTAGCGGGGAAGAGTATGAAATGCTAATCTCTTTTGCTCCGGAGCATTATGGAGAAGTTATGGAAGCTGCTGAAGCTACAAATACACCACTAACTGTCTTTGCGAAAGTGGCAAATAATAATGACAGATATCTTTGTAAAAGTCACCATTTCTAGATCATAATAAAAGGGTCTTTTACTTATCTTTTAGCATGGATCTTAAAAACATTTCCCTGACTTCTATACCCAGCATTTTCGTTTTGGTGAGGTCAGGGTAAATACCATCTAAACCTTTACCGTCATTACCGTGACACCCGCCACAAATACTTGTGTAGAACATGGCAGCATTTTGAGGATAAGGAGTGGAACATTTTTTACCCGAAAATTCCATTGTATAACAAGCGACCTTCTCTGCATCACTTGGATCAGCAAACCCACCTTCCATCACACCACCTTTAACATTAAGAATATCAGAGCCATGATTGATCACTTTTATGATGTACTGTTTGGTGTATTCATCAGTATGAATACGAGAGAGCTCATCTTGATAATGTGTCGTTTTATGTGATTGAATGTGTTCTTTATAGTGTGTATGTATTTTACTATCTACTTTTTCAACATTACGAAACTTTGCGTTGTACAAAGCATATATAAGAACGATGAGTATAGCAAGGAATGGTAAACCTTTTTGCATCTATAAAATTATTCGCTTTCCCAAAGTCGTTTCATTTTTCTACTTAATGCTTTTTTAACTTCTGCTTTAAGGTTTTTTGCTTCATTTCCATAAACAAATGTACCTTTGAACTGGCGTTCCATATCTTCAATATAACTACGTAGTTCTTCTTTTTGTTGATGCGTTGTGGGAGGTGTAAAAAGATACTTCATACCACTTTCATCGTTGTAGTTTTTTCTTTCGGACTCAATGTAAATGTGTGATAACTTTTTGATTACTGTATGGTCGTCTAACATTTCATACTGTGTTATCCTTGCTCCATAGGGTGCATCATAGGCTTTTCCTCTTCTCTCCCAAAAACTATAAAGCGTAACGGTTGTACCGTTGATCTCATACGAACCTTCTTGGATGCCCTTGTCAGAACAGCTGCCAGTGTGATCTTTCATAGTGAGGCGTAGTACAAATGTAAGGTCGTTATTGCGCTCTTCTTTGTAAAATTTCATCACTTCACCTTTAGAACCGTAGATGTCGTAAGTTTCTTTAACAATTGAAAAGTCTTGATTACCTATAGTGACATGTGTTAATTCTGCTGATAAAAGTAATTGTGTAAAACCAATTAATAGGAGTATAAGTATTTTCATAGCTTAATTATATCATTATATATTGTTAATTTACTATAACTATGTTTCTATTAGCTAATTGTTTAGGATAGGTCCTCTCTTTTGCAATTAATTCTGCACGTTCTTTTATCTCAGATTCATTTAATTCTATAAACTTTTTAAAAACCCTTTTCCCAAGCATAGATGCATCTACATACCCCAAAACTATAAATTGTTTATTTATTGCATCTATCATATCTAAAACAGAAGATACTTTGACTATTTCACACCTTGCATAACGTTCACGAGGGAAGGAGACTTCAGCTACACGTAGAGTAGGGTCATCTCCAGGGATCTGCTGTGCACCAAAGAGAGGTTTACTCCCTACGGTAGCATGTTTGAAGGCAGGAATATACTGAGAGAGGTGTTTTATAGCAGCATCGGTACGTTCTTTAGTTTCTTCCTGTGTCCATGATTTTTCTATCTTATCTATGAAGTCTTGACCTAGATTGGGTTGGCAGCTTACTATGGAGTTTGCGACTAGACCATCTTCATAAAGTGTTATATCTTTGGTCATGCCGTGTAGCTGAAAATAACCACCAGGATATGGGGTAAATTGCCCCATACCTTGTGGAGTGCCACGCTCACCATGAAAAATTATTTCAGGAAATTGTGTTTCATTACTTTTTGACCAGTGACTTACATAGGCAGCTTTAAATTCCACCATTGACTTACATTGTGTACCTAAAAAATCATCAATTTTCCCCGTACGAAAACCAGCAGCATTTATGAGATAATGAAAAGACTCTGTATGACTATTATCATTCTTGATATAACTTATATCATATCCCTCAGGTTCAAATCTTTTTTGAACATTATGTACAATGCTGTTCATATGCAGTGTTACAGAGTCTAATCCTTCTAGAATTATAGCTGCACCTGCCGCCAGTCTAAAAAGGTTCAGTCCATATTCCTGCACCATGATAAGAGGGAATTGTACTTTAGATAAGTCTATGTTTTTAGCCACTTTAATCATCCACTCATCTGAGGTGTTAGGAGATTTGGTACTTTGTGAATCTCTTAGTTCTTCAATTTTCTCTTTTGAGTATGTTTGATAGTAGTTCTCAGGTTTTCCCAGAACTTCATTATTATGATCTTCATCTATATGCGCTTTATATGCTTTAGTAAGTAGTTCAAGTCGAGGAAGCAATGCTTCCGGTGTTGAACTATCTGTTATAGGGAGTACAATGACTGTAGGTCTATAATCTACCACAAAAGGGTAAAAACGTAAAAAATCTATAGATTGTTTCAATAGAGTCACACATTGAACATCTGATATTTCACGGTAAAGATTACCACCAGCATGTAAATGACAAAATGGCGGCCCTGAGACAAGGCTTGACTCTTTTTCAAAGAGTGTTACATCGAGCCCAAGCTGACCAAAATAAAGTGCAGCACTTGCCCCTGCAACACCTCCACCTACAATGGCTATTTTGGATTTAGTATCTTTTTCTATCATAGTGCTTCAAGTAACTCCACAAAATCATTTATGATGATATCAGGACTATACACCCCGATATCCTCTCCATAATTATACCCATATGTCACACCAACACTCTGCATAGAGCATGCATTGGCTGCTAAAATATCATTTTTTGAATCACCAACCATCACACACTCTTTAACTTCTACCTTGAAAGTTTTACAAACATGCAAAAGAGGCATAGGATCAGGTTTTTTCTCTGTTAGGGAGTCTCCACCCAATATCAATTCAAATAGCCCCTCTAAGCCCAAACCTTTTAAAATAGGCGCTACAAAAGTAAAAGGTTTATTGGTTACGATAGCTAAGCGATAACCTTTCTCTTTTAAAGCATGAAGTGTTTCCGGTACATTTTTATACGTTATTGTAGCATTACAAAGGTTCTGTGCATAAAAATCTAAGAATATCACTAAAGCATCTTGAACAAGCTTTTCATTCAGGTTTTCATCTACTGTTCTATCACCGGACAAAGCACGATTTACAAGCATTAATGCACCATTTCCTACCCATTCGTGTATGATAGCTTCCGAAAATGTACTACGACCCACTTGCTCTAACATATAATTGACAGCAAGTGCCAGATCGGGAGCAGAGTTGATAAGTGTACCATCGAGGTCAAAGAGTATGACTTTTTTGTTATTTAATTTCAAAGTAAACCTTCACGCTTAATTTTTGCGATTATACATTTTTTAGCTAAAATACCCATAATATAATAATGAAAGAACCCTATGAAACTAATCTACCCTTTAAATGTTAAAAATGAATTTGTATTTAACTCCTCTCCTAGAGACTTTACCGTTGAAGAGATACCTCTCTATGAATTTACAGGTGAGGGTGAGCATTTGGTCTTGCAGGTACGTAAAAAAGAGATGACGACATGGGAGATGCTGGATGCTATCTCTAACCATGTCGGCATACGTAGACGTGATATGGGGTATGCAGGTTTAAAAGACAAACATGCCATGACCATACAGTACATCTCAGTGATGGCGATACATGAAGAAAAGTTAAAAGCATTTACACATGATAAGATAAAGATACTCTCTTCTGTACGTCACAACAACAAGATACGTGTAGGACATTTGAAAGGGAACCGCTTTAACATACGTCTAAAAAAAGTACTTGGTGTACAAAAAGATAAACTGGACTCAGTTTTAAAATGGATAAAAACAAATGGTGTACCAAATTACTTTGGGAACCAGCGTTTTGGTACCGATGGAAATAACTGGGAAGATGGTAGAAAATTGGTAGCTGGTACACTAAAAATGCGTGATCGTAAGACTAGGGAGTTCTTAATGGGGTCTTACCAATCCTACCTTTTTAATAACTGGCTCTCTAAACGAATGGAACTAAACCATCTGCTTGAAAAGTTTTCAGAAACAGAAACTGAGCAGATCATGGAACTACCGCAAGGCTCACTAAAAGATACAAAAAAACAGCCAAACTTTTTTAAACTTGTAGAAGGAGATACTATGATGCACTACCCTTATGGACGTGTATTTAATGTAGAAGACCTAGAAGAAGAAGCAAAACGTTTTGAGCGTAAAGATATTGCACCTGCAGGTCTATTGCCTGGTAAAAAAATGAAACTTTCTACAAGTACTGCCGGACTTATAGAAGCATCTTTTGTAGAAGAAATGAACCTCAATGGAGCCAGACGCTATGCATGGATACAGGTAACTGAAATTACAAAAAACTATGTAGAAGAAAAAGCCCATTATGAACTCTCTTTTGTTTTACCTAAAGGATGTTATGCAACCAATGTACTTGATGTATTAAGAGGTCAAGCAGTTTAATCCCACAATCTTTACACTTTTCTTCTATACAATGGTAAAATATATATAGATATAAAGGATAGTAAGATGTTAAGAAAAAAGCTCAAACATATTGCAGCAATAAGTCTAGTCTCTTCTGCTTTATTGATGAATGGATGTACACCCGAAGAACAGGCATTTGCTGCTGGGGTTGGTACAGGTGTTGTTGTTGCTTCTGTGTATAGTTATCCTCATTATTATGGAAATCCATATTATTATTATGGCGGAAGATACTATTATGGTGGGTATTATAGTGGAGGATATTATCATTATCATGGTCGTAGATACCGTAATGGTCACTACTATAGTCGTGGATACAGGTATCATAATGGTAGACGGTACAATGCACAGGTTGGACACTATGGCCATTATAACAATAGGAAGCAATACACTAATAGACATACCTATAAAAATGAACGTAATGTCTATAATGTAAACAAAAACAGAACAAAGAGCAATAAAAATTATAATAAAAAAGAGCGAAAGCATAATTACAATAAGAGTAATAAACAAAAAAATTATAATAATAGATCAAGATCAAACAATACAAATTATGATAGATCTCATCATAGAACCAGGTCAAGGTATTGAAAAGTCTAATATTTTTGCTATCTTAGAAACGACATGGGAAGAATGTTTCCGTTGGTAGTCGGAGAACAGTTTTTTCTAAAAGGAGGAAGAATAAAAAAACGTCGCTCCTAAGATATGTTGGAATTATAACTATCTTAAGCTAAAATTATACTTAAACTAAAACTTATAACTATAATTTGTTTAAATTATAGTAATTTAGCACACTAACCAGTTTTCGATTTTAAATATATCCTCTGTAGAGGGCATTCCTTTCCATCCATTGGATTCCAGGTACATCATTTTGTTACCAAAGTAACCTACAATATACTTTTCTTTATATATAGGAAATGTCCCGGAGTGGAACATAGCAAAGATGTCTTCATAAGATCTTGCTGTTTCATAATACTTAAAATCAAAACTATGTAAAGCCATAAGTGCACTTTGAAGCATTTCATTTTTATGCATAGATAAACTTAGTATATAGTATGATGGATAGGGTACAGCAGGGTTTACAAGTAAGTCACTGATATACAATCTTTCTTTTTTCTTTTGATACATAGTGGCATTGTAGAGTAAAATTGAAATACATCATAAAAATATGTCAAATTGTCATCTTTTTATCAGTTTTTTTTCAGATAAAGCATTATAAACTAAAATAATATTATAATATATAAAGGTTTAAAATGAAAAAAATAGTTCTT
>JADGDL010000045.1 GCA_016744875.1 Sulfurovum sp. | reverse complement strand
GTCCTATATAAGTTTTTTGATATGTTTTTTGATCTCAACAATAAGTTTTGTTAACTCAAGATGATAGCGTCCAGGATAGATAGGCAGCATATCAAGTTTATCATAGACAAAAATAAGACTTATTATATCTGCAAATTTCAACATACTTTCGGCCCCGATTACTCTAGCTTGTTTTTCTAAGTCTACACAAAAATCTTTGATCTTATTGATGGATTTTTCATTGACAATATCTCTAAAATATATATCTGAACGATCAAAAGTATCTAAAAAATGTTTTAACTCTTTCTTATAGACCAATCCCAGTTTTTTTGCATTATGTTTACCCAACTCTACATCTAAAACTTTGGCTTTTTCAGCTTTTTTTGCTTCAATAGTACTTTCAATATTATTTTCAAATTTCTTTTCTTTAACTGTATCTGTTACTTTTTTAGACTCCCGCTCACGCTTTAATGCTTCTTTCCTAGCTACCATAGTACTCTCAAATTCCGGATCAAACAACTTTATTATAAGGTTATATATACTCTCTTGGGTAATAGGTTTACTCAAATAGGAAGAGATGAGTTTTATAGTGCTATTCCCCATCTTCTCTTTCCCTTTAAGTATCACAAGTCTAAGAGGATTGATCTCTTCTACTTCTACGATCATAGAACCAACTTCTCCTGTAGACAGTTTTTCTTCTGTAAGAAAAATATCATATTTTCTAAGATCACTTCCATTTTCTTTAAAAGCATTCAATCCTACAACGACATCATAATTGAAATACTGAAATAATTTTTCTAAACTTTTTGATACCTTTGCACTTTCACAGATAATTAAAACTTTTTTATCTAACATATTATCATTAGGTAGTCTATAGTGACGTCTGAACCCCAACTCATTTATTTTAAAAGGTATATCTAGGCTCACATCAGAAAAGTCTTCATCTTTATAAAGGATCTTTCCTCCAAGGGATTCAATATCCCTACTTAAATTTGTTTCCAGATAGGCCAATATTTTTTCTTTCCCGATTCCTGTCTCTTTTATTTTAAAAGAGATATCTTCTTCAAATAAAAAATCGTTAGGAGCAGACAGTGTCAATAATATCTCATCTCGATCACTGTATTTAAATACAAAAGAAAGCAGTTGGGTCAATAGTCTTAAAAGTACCGTTGAGTCACCTCTTAACTCTTTGGGTATATGTGAATTCATATCATATACAAGGTCTATGTTGTGCTCTTTCCTAATATCTGTTGAAGTATTGAACAGTGTTACCAATATCCTATTGATATCAAAAACTGTTTCTAAAGTTGCCATTCACACTCTCCCTACACTAAGTCATTTACTTCTGACATCATATCTAATATTCAATAAGTTAGCAATATTTTAGAGGTTTTTGTAATAATTATTAAGGAAATGTAGCAAATTAAGGTAAGTGAAAAGAAGAAAGGCCGATTTTAAAGAAAGTCGGCCTTTAAATGACATTTAAATGACATATGCATGTCATTTTATAGGATAGCTAAGTCTTAGTGACAACCACACCCTGTTCCACATGATCCACCTTCTGCAGGTGCACCACCTACAACACCTGATGAAACTTCATCAGCTGTTGCTTCTCTTGCAGTAAGTACTGTTACTGAGAACATAAGGTCTTTACCAGCCAAAGGGTGGTTAAAGTCAATGTTTACTTCTTTGTCATCAAATGATGTTACTGTTACTTGAACAGTTTGACCATCTTCGCCTTGTCCGTAAAGTGACATACCTTCTTTAAGATCTACACCTTCGAACTGATCTACTGGCAATACTTGTTTAGCTTCCGGATTTACTTCACCATATGCATCTGCAGCAGAAACCATAATATCTCCACTCTCATCTTTAGACATACCAACAAGTGCATTTTCAAGACCAGGAATGATCTGACCTTTTCCGATAATGAACTCTAGTGCATCTCCACCTTTGTTACTGTCTACTACATCTGTAGTACCTGCTTCTTTTACTTCGTATTCGATACCGACTACGCAATTTTCATTTGTAATTGTCATATTGACTCCATTCTTAAAATTTTGATTATTGTATCAAAGCAAGCTTTAGTGATGCTTATAGATAAAAACTTACTACTCTCCAACATAAATTCTACGTAGGTCATCTTTCGCAAAAGGCATATAGCTATGCCTTGTTATGACTACTTTAGTCTTAAACGTTGACCATTTGTATATCACAGGTACATCTTTTGGGTCTATATGTATACAGCCATGTGACATCCAATTTACAGACCCTTCATGTAGTGCATGTCCCCCGTTTGTAAACTTCATCATATAATTCATATTATTTATCCCATTTTCATCAGGCCAAAGTGTAGACATGTGATAACGTTTTTTCTGTATGATAGGAAAAATACCCGAAGGGCTCCTAAATTCAGCTGCGCCTGAGGTCACAGGGCCACTCCACCAAACCGTGCCGTCTTTATCCACAGCATAAAAGCGCCCATCACTTCCATGTTCACGTACTGATACAAGTATAAAATTTTTACCTGTCAGGTCTATAATTTTTTCATTATTATTTTTGATTTGTTTAAAAACTGTTTTGGAAAGAGGCATTGTTTCTGTGCCTTTGAGAGGCAAAGGTTCAACAGTGTTAGTTTCACTAGAAAACACTATAGAATAAGTAAAAAGCAGGGCCAGGAGGTATTTCAGCATACTAATTCCTAAAGTTTTTTCAATCTTTGTTTAGCGATCTTAGCCGTTTTCTTTGTAGGATAATTTTCTATAATATTCTCATAAAACATTTTTGCCTGTGTTTTGTCTCCTGTTTTTTCAAGAGAGACAGCTGTATGAAAAAGTAAGGTATCTATGTAAGAAGCCTGATCATATAAACCAGCACTCTTTTTAAAATGAAATATCGCATCTTCATACTTTTTTGTATAATATGCTATCTCACCCAAATAGTAATTTGAAGCAGCTGGTTTATACCCTTTTTTATCGGTCACTGTAAATCTTTTTTGTGCTTCATCATAACGTTTTTTACCAAAATGTCTCACAGCTTCGCTGTAAAGTGTTGCATTGTCTTTACCTTTAACTGAAGTGACTGTGGATTTTTTTGGATTCGTTTTCTTTCTTGGCTTAGCTTCTGCTAACATACTTTGTAACTCTTTTTTACTTACATAGTTTGCATTGATATCATCGATCATAGCAGCCAACTTTTGGATGAGGGCCTCTTGACTATTTTGATTATCATCGATTGAAGGTTTTTTCTGCTGAGCATATCGTAACTCATTCATAGATGCACTCAAGCCTTCAATAATCGTAGTAAGTCCATCTATACGTTCTTCCTGTTGTGCTATTTTATGTTTCATAGCTGCTACACTTCTTTTTGTTGTACTTTCTTCCTGATTACTTCCAAAGCCATATTCAGCATGTAGTAGTACAGTACTTAAAAAAATGATAGTAACAGACCTGTACAGATATTTGTTGACACTTATACGCATGATGTTCCTACTTAACTAAGCGAATATCCACTCTTCTGTTTCGCTCATAACAACTCTCACCCGCTTCTCCACATACAGGACTGCTTTCGCCAAAGCTTACCAGTATCATTTTACTGCCATCAACACCTTGAGACATAAGACTGTCTTTTACTGCTTTTGCACGTTTTAATCCAAGAGCATAATTGTATTCATCTGTACCAAATTCGTCACAATTACCTTCGATCTTCACTTTTGAAGATGCAGACATGGCAACACTTATATTATTTGTCATGTTATCCTGCATATCAGAACTGATCTCATAATCATCAAATTTAAAGTAAACCGATTTAAAACCATCACTGCTGCTGTTGTAGTTTCCAGATTCATTACCATATCCGCTTTCATCTATACTCACTGTATCACCTGAAATCTGTGATGAATCTGATACATTACCCATATTTGGTGTTTTCTGTGAACATCCGTTAAGTAGTAGTACTATCATTGCTGTTGCTAAAAGTAGTTGTTGTCTCATTATATATCCTTAATTGTGAAATGCGATTACCAATCGATTGCTTGTACTTTTTTGTCATTAAATGGGAAAAGTAAACTTTGAAAACTTGTAAGGTTTGTATATCCTATAGAAGTGCTCCCTGCTCTTTGTTTGAGGAAAAGTATTACTGAGCCATCTGCTGAAAAACGTGGAAACTGATTTGCTCCTGTTGTGGTCAATGGTCTTGTATCTGAAGATGTAGAAGAAGCAAGATAGAGATTAAAGGTGTTACCGCCAAATGCATTGCTACTCTCTCTGCTTGTATACACAACTCTGTCACCATAAGCATCACAAGCGTTGTTGTTACGTCCATGATAAACTACCTGTGATGTAGCAGGTGAGTTGACAGATTTTTTAAATACATTCGCATAACCTAAACGATTGGAAACAAATACAATACGACTTTCATCATCTACATATCTACCATTTACATCAATGCCTTTGAAGTTCGTTACTCTCTTCTTTGCTCTTGTTGCAAGATTAAGTTCAAAGATATCTGCTTGTCCTTCAGGTGCCATTGTTAGTAAAAGTTTTGAACCATCTTTACTGACATCGGAACAGACCATCATCCCTTCAGAACTAATTATCTTCTGTTTTGTACCATTATAGATATTAAGTTTATAGAGTGTTGGGATCACTCCTCTAAATGATGTATAATAGACTGATCTCTGTTTTGCATCAGCCCATTTAGGGAAAAGGTTCAGTCCACCTTTTATAATGGTTTTTGTATAGTTAAAGGTATAGTCTGCCAAACGTATCTCACTTCGTCCAGGTGTTGTATATACAGCATAAACAACATAACGGTTTATCCATGAAATATCGGGATAACCTAAAACCTTGTTTATGTCACTAACTGCTTTATGTACCAAAAAAGGCATTTTTTTACTTGAAGGAATGGCATAACTCTTTTTAAAAAGTTCTACACCGTCTGATGCTTTTATAAGACGAACAAAAAGGCTTGTTTTCCCTTGTTGGCTCATTGTATACTTGATGATATATTCTTGTGCCTTTAATGCCGGAGCAATAAAATTACTTTTTACATCGCCAACGTGGTGCGTTCCATCCGGTATAAAATGTCCTGATATTTTAAGATCAGACAGAAAGATATTAAAAACCCTGCTATCTTCATTGCTTGAGCCATCGATCACAGCGATACGGGAACGCTGTTCAACATCTTTCTCTATTTTTAATGTCGCATCTACAGCAAAAAGTGTTGAAGTAAATAGATTTATGAATAGTAATGATAGTAATAAATGTTTCACTGTAAATCCTCTAATATATACTAATTATCTAAGTATTGTATCAAGGCAGTGTTGAAGTCTTCATTAATGAATATGAAATGTGATTTTTATTTACTCTGTAGCTATAAACTCCACATCAATTTTATATACACGACCACCTTTATGTGATCCGAATCCAAATCTTTGCAGTTGTTTAAGATATTCTTTTAGTCCAATATTAAACTCAGGATTTGAAGACCCCGTAATTACTTTAAAGGTAAAACTTCCATTGGTTTGAATCTTTAACAGTACTTTTGCCTTTTCTCCTGCATAATCACTTTGAGCCGGCCAACCATTTAGCTTTTCTTCAACCATAGCTAAATAGGCATTTTCAATGCCCCTATCACTAGGTTTTTGAACTTTTATTGAATCATTAAATAATTCACTTGCACTCACATTAGGCTTAGTAACTTTTTGTTTCTCAACTTTTTTCTTTTTTGGTTTACTAGGTTGTTTCTTTGTTTTGATATTATCAAAAAGACTTTTAGGCTTGTTCACTTTTTTCGGACGTGTTGTATTGGTATCTCTTTTCTTTACCTTTTTAGGTTTTTTAACCACTTTTTCTTTCAATACTTTTTTCTTTACTACTTTCTTCTTTTTAACAGTCTCTTTCTTAACACTCTTCTTTTTTGGTATAGGTTTTTTCTTCACAACCTTTTTAATGACTGGTTTTTTGGTCTGTTTTTTAGTTTTTTCTTTAGGAGAAGAGAGAGAAATACGTATACGGTCTTCATTTTTCTTTACATAATGTATAGGTTTTTTGACATCCCGCGTATTGAAATACATGATCAACAATACAATAAAAGCAATATAAATACCAACAGCCAATACTCCTGAGATAAAGGTCGAAAACTTGTTGATCATAGTGTTATAAGGGAGACCTTCTCAAAACCTGCTGCTTTAACACTTTTAAGAAGATACATAACATTTTTATAGGTCAAAGCTTCATCTGCACGTATATAGACTTCAGAATTTTTATCAAACTTTACCGATTGATTCACAAAGTCATCTGCAAAAGTATCTAGCGTGTAGGTATCTTTATTTAGATAGATCTTTTTATGTTTATCCATTCTGATGGTGAGTGTTTTAGGTTTAGTAACCGTAACAGTTTTAGAGCCTTCAGGAAGTGTAAGTTGCTCTTGAAAAGTGATAGTGGGTGCAGTGATCATCAATATAGCCATCAAGACCAGCATCACATCAACCAAAGGCGTAATATTTAAGTCCGGATCATCATCCCAAGTAAACATGATTACTCAACCTGGGAAAGTATTACTTCTGCTTGTGAAGAGAGCAAAGAAGAAAGTTCATAAGCCTTACGCTTTAAAATAAGATGAAATGTATATGCAAATATAGCCACACCAATACCAGCTGCTGTAGCGATAAGTGCTTCAGAAATTGCCGGAGCAACCACTGAAAGTGATGCACTTGACTGTGATCCTAGTTTTGAAAAGGTCTCAAGTATCCCTATAACCGTACCAAAAAGACCGATAAAAGGCGCTGTAGAAGCGATAATAGAGAGCCAGGTAAGTCCTTTAGTAGAAACACGTATCGCATCAGAAGATGCAGCCTGTAAAATGGCCTTATTAGGTGTATTTACACGAGACAGATAAGTAAAAATAAGTGAATTGTTTGCCACTGATTTTGACTGACCTGTGTAGAGTGCTTTAAGTGATTTTGCTTCAGAGCCAATGCGAGAATTCAAAATATAAAATCTGTCTAAAAATACCCAAAAGGTTGCGATAAAATAGACGGATAGCAAAAGCAGTACAAATATAGTAATTGCACTGCTTTCAAAGAGATAAGTAAAAAGAGAGCCCAATTTAGAGAGACTTTCCGATTTGTTCTACTTTAGCTACTGCAGATGCGATAGCAGTATTAGAAGATTCTGTACTTTTAAGTAGTTCTTTTGCAGCTTCAAGTGATTTAGCTAAATCACTGTCTTCTCCAGAAAGAGCTACAGCACCATCTACGATACAAGTAGTTTTTTCTTCATCAACTTTTACATAACCGGAGTTGATAGCTACTGCTACTTCATTTCCATTTGCGTTGTCGATAACAATGACACCTGTAGCAAGTAACGATACCAAAGTAGCGTGCTTGGCTAAAACACCAAATTCACCCTCAGCACCTGGTAAAGTGACTTGTTGTACTTCAGCGTCAAATATCACACCGTCTGGTGTAACAATTTCTAGCTTCATAAGTTCCATAAATATCCTTTAGAGATTAGGACTAAGATTACTTAGCATTAATCTTGTCGTTTTTAGCAACTGCTTCAGCCATGTTTCCAACCATGTAGAAGGCAGCTTCATTCATCTCATCATATTTACCATCAAGAAGACCTTTAAATCCTTCGATAGTATCTTCAAGTGTAACATATACACCTGGAGAACCTGTAAATACTTCAGCAACGTGGAATGGCTGAGAAAGATATTTTTCGATCTTTCTTGCTCTTTCAACAACAAGTTTGTCATCTTCCGAAAGCTCATCCATACCAAGAATCGCAATGATATCTTGAAGATCTTTATACTTTTGAAGAATTTGCTGAACACCAGTTGCAATACCATAGTGCTCTTCACCAACAATTTGTGGATCAAGCATTCTTGAAGTTGAATCAAGTGGGTCAACCGCAGGGTAGATACCTTTTTCAGCAATAGATCTGTTAAGAACTGTTGTTGCATCCAAGTGAGCAAATACAGACGCAGGAGCCGGGTCAGTCAAGTCATCCGCTGGAACGTATACAGCTTGTACAGATGTAATAGAACCTTTAGTTGTTGACGTAATACGCTCTTGAAGTGCACCCATCTCTCTTGCAAGTGTTGGCTGGTAACCAACTGCTGAAGGGATACGACCAAGAAGTGCAGACATCTCTGAACCTGATTGAGCAAATCTAAAGATATTATCGATAAACATCAATACATCTAGACCCATTTCATCTCTAAAGTACTCAGCCATAGTAAGACCTGTAAGAGCAATACGGTTACGTGCTCCTGGAGGTTCACTCATTTGACCATAACAAAGTGCAACTTTGTCAAGTACGTTTGATTCTTTCATCTCGTAGTAAAGGTCATTACCTTCACGTGTTCTTTCACCAACACCAGCAAATACTGAGAAACCAGAGTGCTTAAGAGCAACGTTGTTAATAAGTTCCATAATAATTACGGTTTTACCAACACCGGCACCACCAAATAGTCCAACTTTCCCACCTTTGTTATATGGAGCAAGAAGGTCAACTACTTTGATACCTGTTTCAAATACTTCAGTTGTTGTACTTAATTCTTCAAATGCTGGTGGATCTCTATGGATCGACCAGTACTCTTTTGCATCACATGGTCCAGCTTCATCGATAGCTTCACCAATAACGTTGAAGATACGTCCAAGAACTTCTTCACCTACAGGAACTTTGATAGAGTCACCAGTTGCTTTAACTTCTTGACCTCTTACAACACCTTCACTCATATCCATAGCAATTGTTCTTACTCTGTTATCACCGAGTTGTGCTGCTACTTCTAAAACCAATCTACGCTCTTCACCATCAATAACGATTGTTGTCTCTAACGCTTCGTTGATCTCTGGTAGGTAGTCTGTAAAATCCACATCTAGAACGGGACCTAAGACTTGTACTATTTTACCTGTCATTTCTTCTCCTCTAATTATTTCATTGATTCCATACCACTGATGATCTCTATGAGTTCAGTAGTAATAGATTCTTGTCTTGCTTTGTTATACTTCACAGTAAGTTCTTTAACCATCTCTTTAGCATTCGTTGTTGCTGCATCCATTGCTTGCATACGAGCAGAGTGCTCAGCAGCCAACGAATCAATAAGTGAGTAATACATTGTATACTCAATATAACGCTTAACCAATGCATCAAGAAGTGTGTCATCATCATCCGGCTCGACTTCAAGTTCTGAAGTTGAAACAGTATTCAGTTCAAGTTTAGTTGTATCTACCGGTAAAACATGATCCTCTTTTACTTCTTGAGTGATCATATTTACATAACCATTATGTACCAACACTATCTTCTCTGTTTCACCATTTACATATGACTCTGCCACTTCAGAGATGAATTCAGATGCTTGCTTGAAATCAGGTGCTGCAGAAAGTCCGATAATTTCATCATTTAATTCCATATTATTGAATTTAAAATAATCTATACCTTTTCTACCCACAGCTCTAAGACGTACTTTTACATCTTTCTCTTGATATTTCGCGATCAGCTGATTTACTCTCTTAATGGTTTGTGAATTAAATCCACCACAAAGACCTTTATCTGCAGTAATAAAAACAATATCTACTATTTTAGGATTTTGTACATCCTTAAAGTAAACATTATCAATACCTTCAGCACTGGACTGTTGCATTTTTTGAGCGATCTCTTCTATGAGTTCAGTCAATTTAGCAGCATAAACTCTTGAACGCTTTGCAAGCTCTTCTGTTCTTTTCAGTTTAGCAGAAGAGACAAGCTTCATAGCATTAGTCGTTTTCTGTGTATTCTTAACAGAACCGATCTTACGCTTTATCTCTTTTAAATTAGCCATTTTTAGCCTTTCTTATTCAGAAAAAGATGCTTTGAAATCTTCAATTGCTTTTCTAAGCGCAGCATCTGTATCATCAGTGATCTTTTTATCATTTCTGATAGCATCTAGAATATTTGCATATTTTGCTTCCATAAATGGCATAAGATCTGCTTCAAATTTAGTAACTGAAGATACAGCAATATCATCAAGGTATCCATTTGCACCAGCAAAGATAATAACTACTTGTTTTTCAATAGCAACTGGAGCATATGGCCCTTGTTTAAGAACTTCAACCATTCTCTGTCCACGTTCTAGCTGACCTCTTGTATAGTCATCAAGATCAGATGCAAACTGTGCAAACGCCTGAAGCTCTCTAAATGAAGCCAAGTCTAGTCTCAATGTACCAGATACTTGTTTAGTCGCTTTAATTTGAGCAGCACCACCAACTCTAGATACTGAAAGTCCTACGTTGATCGCCGGTCTGATACCTGAGTTGAACAAGTCAGTCTCTAGGAAAATTTGACCATCAGTAATAGAAATAACGTTTGTTGGAATGTATGCCGCAACATCACCCGCTTGAGTCTCAATGATAGGGAATGCAGTAATAGAACCAGCACCTAACTCATCATTTACTTTTGCAGCTCTTTCAAGAAGTCTTGAGTGAAGATAGAAAACATCTCCAGGATATGCTTCACGACCTGGAGGTCTTCTAAGAATAAGTGACATCTCTCTGTATGCAACCGCATGTTTAGAAAGGTCATCATAAAAGATAACTGCATGTCTACCATTGTCTCTGAAGTACTCAGCCATAGTAACACCGGCATAAGGAGCAAGAAATTGAAGTGCTGAAGACTCAGATGCACCAGCAGTTACGATGATAGTGTAATCCATTGCACCGTGCTCTTCAAGTTTTTTCAATGTAGCAGCTACTGTTGATTGTTTTTGACCAATTGCAACATAGATACATACAACATCTTGACCTTTTTGGTTGATGATCGTATCGATAGCCAATGTTGTTTTACCAGTTTGTCTATCACCAATGATAAGCTCTCTTTGACCTCTACCAACGGGTACAAGTGCATCAATCGCTTTGATACCTGTTTGAAGTGGCTCATGAACTGATTTTCTAGCCATGATCCCAGGTGCTTTTTCTTCTACAAGTCTTTGTTCAGTTGCTACAATAGCACCTTTACCATCTACAGCTTCACCAAGAGAGTTAAGAACTCTACCCATGAGTCCGTCACCTACAGGAACTTTAAGAAGTTCACCAACTCTTTTTACGCTCATACCTTCTCTGATACCTGCACTAGTACCAAGAATAACAACACCTACGTTTGCTTCTTCAAGGTTTAATACAAGACCTCTAGCACCGTTATCAAATTCTACAACTTCACCAGCCATAACATTGTTAAGACCATATACTGTTGTAATACCATCTGCGATACCTACTACTTTACCTACTTCATTGATATCAACATCGATTTCAAAATTCTCAATTCTCTCTTTGATTATCGAAGAGATTTCATCTGCTTGCAATTTATTTGCCACTGCTACTCCTTTACTATTAGATAACTACAAAGATTTCTTAATGAAATCAATTAGTTGTTCTTTAACTCTCTGCTTAGAGAAGTTAACCTCAATACCCAAATCATCAACTGAAACACGTAACCCGTCAAGATCCGTTTTTTCCTGTGTCAATTTAATTTTAGAACCTGTATACTTTTTAAGTGTTTTTTCTAATTCACTTAACTCTTCTTTAGCAAGCTTCTTAGAGCTTTTCAATACACCTTCGTATTGATTAGACTCTTTTTGCAAGTCTGCGTTAAGCACTTTTGCAATTGCTGGAATCAAGTCAAGTCTTTTGTTTTCACCTAAGATTTTGATAAAGTTTACAAGTATCTTATCATCATCACTTACTGCAGACAAGATCATTTCTGTCTTTTTTGCATCTGACAACATAGGTGACTTTAACGCTGACTTTACTTCTTCTGTTTGAATCGCTTCAGTTAACTGATTAAGTACTTCTGCAATAGCAGAGATATTGTTACTTACTGAAGAAAGTGCTTTCACATATCTTTTAGCAATTAATTCTTCCATCTATGCCACCTTCTTAGAAATAATTTCAACAACTTTTGCTTCATCAATTTTGATGTCATCAGTAGTGATATTCTCACTCAACACTTCATCGATTACTTCTCTAGCTGATTTTCTCTCTTCTAAAGTCATCTTTTCAGCAAGTTGCTTCTCTAAAAGAACCAACTCTTCTTCGTTTGCTACTGCAATCTTCTCTGCAAGGAGTGCAGCTTCAGCTTTTGCATCAACAAGAATTTCTTCAGCTTTCTTTTCGCTTTCTTTTAAACGTTTTTGAGCTTCTTTTTTTTCATCTTTAGCAGCCTGAAGTTTTTCTTCGATCTCATTGAGCTGAGATGCGATGTCTGCACTTCTTCCTTTAAAGAAACCTTTGATTGGATTAGCAACCAAATAGTATATCAATGATGCAAAGATAATAAAGTTGACCAATCTTGGTACATAGTCACTCTCTCTACCAGTCTGTATAAAGTAACGTGATACTTCACCGTCACTACCACCACTAGCTAAAAGAACAGCAGGTAATACAAGTAAAGACAATAGTATAATTTTTTTCATATTTTTATCCCTTCCTATAGTTTGCTAATTTTAGCTTGGAGGCTCTCTTTAAAAAGAGGCATTTGAGCAAGAAGTTCATTTTTAAGGTTAGCTCTGTCAGAGTTTAGCTTTTCAACAAACTTGTTATACTCAGTTTCTAGTTCACTTTGTTTGGTCTCAACTTTACTTGCAGCCAATGTTTTTTCATCATCGATCGCTTTCTGTCTGATACCTGCAGCTTCATTTTTAGCATTGCTAATAATGTTATCTGCCTGTGCATTTAGCTCGTCGCTATTTCCGCTTAGACCTTTTGAAGCTTCTAAATCTTTTGCTATAGAGTTATCTCTATCATCCATAAATTTCACTAATGGCTGAAATAGCATATTATTTAAAAGAACAAGTAGAATTAGAAACAAAGCAAGAACGAACAACATCAATGGTAAATGTATGTCAAGCATTAAAACTCCTCATGTAATTTCGCGTTATTTTACCATTAAACAGATGTGGTTTTGATTAAACTTTGTGGGTTTTTCTAAATTAAAGTGGTTATTTTTTTATTATAAATTAAAGTGGTTATTTTTTTATAATTTGATCAACTATTTTAATATACGTTTTAAAAGAGTCTCAGGCTTTTGCGTTTTCTCTGGCCTTAAGAGTGCAATAAACGCTTCAATCTCTTTTTCATTTTCAAAATGTATCTCGAGACTTTTGGCTTTTTGTTTATATGTAAATGGCAATACTTCATGTAATGATTCTGTATATTTTTCCAACAGTGCCGGTTCTGCTGTTTTTTTGGAAGGTGAAGTTGTCTTCTCTTTATGGTTCTTTACCATGTTCTCTGTTTCACGCACAGAGAGTTTTTGTCCTGCTACAGAATCTACCATCACTTTTTGTTTTTTTTCATCAAGTCCGACCAAAACCTTGGCATGTCCTTGTGATATCTTACCTGTAACAACAGAGTCCTGAGCATATTTTCCAAGTGACAACAAACGCATAGTATTGGTGATCTGAGAACGGCTTTTATGTACAATGGCAGAGAGCTCATCATGTGTGATATTATGCACATCTATCAGTTCTGCATATGAGTTTGCAAGTTCTATAGCATTGAGATTTTCTCTTTGTATGTTTTCAAGTAGTGCAAGTTCACGAAGCTTTATATCATCAATATCCGCATCAGCAATGATTGCTTTGATGCTTTCAAGTTTCGCAAGTTTATGTGCACGAAGTCGACGCTCACCCGCGATAAGTAAATAACCTTCTTCTTTTTCAATGACCACAATAGGTTGTAGCAGACCATGTTCAGAAATAGACTCACTTAATTCTTTGAGTGCCTGTTCGTCAAAATGTTTACGAGGCTGAAAAGGATTAGCAGTAATACTTTCTACTGGAAGTTCTTCTACTCTTGCACCTTGTGATTCAAGTTCAAAACTGTCGATGTCAGAAAGGTCTTTTTCATATGCTTCTTCTACTTCTGAAAGAATTGCTCCGAGTCCTCTACCTAATGCCATCTTAACCTCTTGCTATCACTGTTGCCAGATCTCTATAGGCCATAGAACCTTTAGAATTACTCGCATATTGTGTCACAGGTTGACCAAAACTTGGACTCTCTGCGATCTTTACATTACGCGGGACAACAATGCACTCTTTGCTTTTTTTCTTATGGAAAAGTTTATCTTTAAAGTGATGACTCAAGTCTGCAAGTACTTGTTTTGAAAGGTTATTCTGTCCTGAATACATAGTAGGTAAGAACCCTTTTATCTTCAGCTTAGGATTGATTGTTTTTTTCAAAAGACTTACTGTATTTAGAAGTTGTGCCAGACCTTCAAGTGCAAAAAACTCACACTGTATAGGAATGATC
>JADGDL010000044.1 GCA_016744875.1 Sulfurovum sp. | reverse complement strand
ATTTAGTACAACAAGAAGCAATATCTCGTAAAGCGGATCAAATACAACAAAACCTGCCTAATGAACATGATACATCTTTGAATCAAATAGATGAAGACTTACTAGAGGCATGGCGTGAAGTATTTAAAGCAGATAAAGTTCAAGTACTAGAAGTTTGCTGCTAACAGTAAGAGGGAGTGCGTTCTTCTCTGCTTCCATGAAGTGGTATATGTATTAAAAGCGTAAATGCTTATTGTGCCTCTTCATAAGGATTGAACTGTGCGATTGTTTCCAAAGCTTGATCAAACTGTATAGGTGTTAATTCAAAAGCATGGATTCCCAGGTCAGCAATCCCATAAAGTTTATCAGTGTCTTTTGGCGACACCAATGCAAATATAGTTTGTTCGGGCTTTATGTCTATTATTTGTTTCAAAAATGCAAGTTCTTCAGGTTTTACACTTATATCACCAATGACAATATCATAGTTATTACTCTCAAATAATTTTAAAGCCCCTTCCCTACCTTGAACTTTATCTACTTTATTAAATAATGTATTAAACATTTTAGTATCGGCATCAAACATAGAGTGAGCATCTTTAATGAAAAGTACATTCCACTTTTTATTGGTATTCATTGTTTTCCTTTAATCTAAAACTAAATTTAGACCTTTTTCTTACTGTTCATAAATTGGTTCGAAAATTGAACCCCTTTTTTCTTAAACACTTCAGCAATGTCGGGTACATATACTTCATCAGCAGTTACAGAAAAAAGATCCACCCACTGTGTAAAATTTTCTCTTTTTATATGAGGCATCTTAACATGGGCACCAATAAAACTACCGTAATACGTATCTTCTCCTAAAAGTTTAGCCAACCAAAAATCTGCCAAAAGTTCTATATGATCTATCCATTCTTTATTTGTTAGATCATCCCCAAGTTCATTGATAAAATAAGGACCAAGATCTTGATGCTCAATAGCCTTTTTATAAAAGGAAGTCATTAAGATTCTAAGGTTTTCTCTACTAATAGTATGTTGAAGTTCTATACTACATCCTTTTGTACAAATCGTCTATAAACACAAGTGTAATAAAAAGACAATTTTTTTTGAAGTGGAATTATAGCAAATTTTTTCAAAAGCTAAAACACAGAATTTTTATTAAGCGGTATACAGGTTATTTTGATTATACTAATAAAATATACTTAGATCTAGAAAGGTGTGATATGCCCATTAAAATTAAACTGCCCATTACACTTAAATCTTATCTGAACATACAATTTGATAAACCTACAATGTATTTCGTCTCTATACTGAATGATGGCTATGTTTCATGGGAGTTTTGTATGAGAATGCTTACGACTGTCTTTCATAAGGACCAAGATGATGCAGAAGCCATTGCGCATGAGATCGTGACAAATGGTGAAGGGTTTTGTGGTGGATTCATGTTAGAGATAGCAGAAACC
Organism: Sulfurovum sp.; assembly: GCA_016744875.1. Taxonomy (GTDB): domain Bacteria; phylum Campylobacterota; class Campylobacteria; order Campylobacterales; family Sulfurovaceae; genus Sulfurovum. Next base: position 14,156 of record JADGDL010000044.1, on the reverse strand, counting down.
AAAGCAGAACTTGTTGAGACACAAGCCAAAAAAGAGGGCTTTAAGTTGACCTGCTTGGTTGAAGAAGTTTAGTTTTTTTCTTTTGCAAGCATTAGATCAACACTTTACTGTTGTACATCTCTTAGTGACATTTCAAGCAGTTGTCGATCCTTCTTCCACAAATAAAGCCAGTATCCTGTCCATCGTATCTGCATGATGAAGTGTCCATGCTGATAGCGTACCTTCAATATACGCATGTACTGCTCTAGGATCTTTATGTTTGTCAAAATATTCTATGACAGATCTAAGTTCATTTAGATGTCTGTCATGTTCTTTTTTATGTGTTTTAAAGGCAGGAAAAAGTGATTCTTCCATCAATGCTTCTTCATCAGAATAGTGAAGACTGGTATGTTCTAACAATTCTCTTAACACTTGATACACTTCATCTATGTCATTATTGCTAACTGCCTCCTCAAGTCTATTTATAATGAGTGACTCTTCTAAATGTGTGTCGTTCATACTTGGTATTGCTAGAATTGGTATTTGGTCTAGTGTAATCAAAATGTGGCTCCTGAATTTATGTAAATAGTTATAGGCTATTATACCTTTATAGTTAATGTAAACTTCTTTGTATTTGTCAGTAAATATAAACTTTTTATAGCTATAATAATTTTTAGAAAATCTAATACTATGGAGATAAAATGTTAATACAAGAACAAGATGTACAACAAGTATCTAATGCTATGATGAATATGTTACATGAAGATGAGATAGAACTCATTAATAGTTTTTATGATGCGGTTAAAGCCAAAGATATAGAAAAAATTGATGAACTTTTTAAAGCTCTTTTGGTAGAAGTAGAGGCACATTTTAAAACTGAAGAAGATATGATGGAACAAAGTGCTTATTCTGATATGCAGATGCACAAAAGCGATCATGATCTAATGAGAAAAAAACTGGAAAAGTTTCATAAACGCTGGGAAATACTTAAAGGTCCAAAAGAGCTGCAAGGGTTTTTAGAAAAAGATTTTAAAAAGTGGTACACACAACATGTTTCAAAATGGGATGCACAAACTGCTCCACACGTTGGTTAAGTAAAACTACTCGAATCAAAAGGTAAAGAATGCATACACATATGCCTCCTCTTATTTACGGTACTGCATGGAAAAAAGAGCATACTGAAGCACTTGTCATTGAAGCAGTAAAAGCAGGATTTAGAGGTATAGATACAGCCTGCCAACCCAAGCATTATAATGAAGCGGGCGTAGGCGAAGCTTTAACTGTTTTAAAAAAAGAGGGTTTTGCACGCGAAAAGCTTTTTTTACAAACCAAGTTTACTCCAATTTCAGGTCAAGATCCTCTTAACATCCCTTATGACAAAAAAGCCGATCTTAATATTCAGGTTGCACAATCTTTTGAGGTTTCAAAAATAAACCTCCAGACGAATTACGTTGACTCACTTATTTTACACTCTCCGTTCTCTTCTTTTGATGACCTTATGATAGTGTGGAAGGCCATGGAAGAGATAGAGCAAGCAGGTGAAGCAAAACGGCTGGGTATTTCAAATATCTATGATCCCAAGACGCTTGAAGCACTTTATGAAGTAGCAAGTGTAAAACCCGCTGTAGTTCAAAACAGGTTTTATCAAAACAGTGGTTATGACAAAGAAATACGTAACTTTTGTAAAAAACATAAGATCGTCTACCAAAGTTTCTGGACAATCACGGCAAACCCTCATATACTTCAAAGTACAGAGCTTATCGAACTTGGCAATAAGTATGATAAAAATGTGATCCAACTGTTTTTCGCCTATCTTCATCAGATAGGTATCACCCCTTTAACAGGGACTACGGACATTAAACATATGAGAAGTGACCTACAGAGTTTTGATATCATTTTAGACGATAGCGAGATTTCTAAGATAAACTCACTTTTAACGTGAGTTTTATGGACTAAAAGTGTACAAAACAATACACCCACTAAGAATTTCTAAAAAAGAGAATTAGAGGATCACGCAGCGTTTGCACATACGTTACAAAGCCTTGCTTTAGGCATCATAAGAAGACGTTCTAAATCAATCTCTTCTCCACAATTATGACATGAAAATGATATATTATCTTTCATCTCTTCTATGAAGAAAAGGATTTTTCTTTTTCTCATATAAACACGTTTAAGTTTTCTTTTATTCAGTTCATCTTCACTGGCGTTCTCGAAAGTTATGATATCGCTTAGCGTATTTTCCGGTGCAACTAGATAACAAAGAGGTAGATCAATGTTACTTGGTATATCCAAAAACAGAAAGTTTCAAAAAACATATAACGCTTGAAAATAACTCAAAAGATACTATAAAAATGATTCCTTATTCTTTTTCATATATTAACCAACCTTATTATTATTATATTACTATTTTATACTTTTTTAGCTCAAGAAAAGCTTTCTTTGCCTTTAAACACATTTTTTATATGTTATCACTGTGTAGGTATGTAATATACTAAAAAGGGTGTATAACGGCGAGTGAGGTGTGTTAAATCTAGTATATAATAAAAACGCAGCAAAGTCTAAATGGTAATGAAGACTCACTTACGCTTATAAAGTGTTATTTAGAGAGTATTTTATCCAATTCATCTGCATAAATAATTTCTTTCTCAAGAAGTAGTTTAGATAAGTTTTGTATCGTTTTCCAATGTTCATTGACTAACTTTGTAACATTTTCTTCACCTTCAAGCATCCAACGTTCAAGCGCGGCATCGATCTTTTCATGATAGTGTTCTGTATCTTTATTTACAACAGATTTTTGTTGTGCATCAATCACACCATTGATATTGATATACCCGACCTCTTTGTCCATTCCATAATGTGCGATTGCCACGTAAGCATCTCGTGTTGCTTGTTGTAAGTCATTTGAAGCGCCAGAATCCATACCTTCTATTTCACCAAAGTGTTTGATCTGGGTTGCTCTTCCTGCAAGGGATACAGATATTTTGTTTTTAAAGTCTTTGACCGTCATGTTTTCTTGAACATCACTGTAATTGTGTGAGATAAAGTGCTCATTATTGTCTTTTGGCGTAAGACTTACATGTTCAATATTCACATGAGGCATTAAGGTCTTAGAGATAACTGCGCGTCCAGCTTCATAGACTGCTGTCTCTTCAAACATCTGTTCAAGAGATAAGTAAGACTGTCTATCACCATATTTGATCGTATTGATCTGATCAATTAAAATATCATGGGTTATGGTAGGTAGACCATGACGTAAACAGTAAAATGAAGCTTCTTTTCCTAGCATTTCAAGTTGCGAGCCTGTAAACCCTGTTGTATACATCAGCAGTTTTTTCATATCAAAACTACCACTTGTAGGCTTTTCTTCAATCACCTTATCTAAAAAGTATTGCCTTGCATCCTTATCAAGATTGTTGATCTCAATATGTATCTCAACCCTTCCAGGTCTGATAATGGCTGGATCGATATTTTCTTTATAATTGGTTGCAGCAATGACAAAGATATCTTCACCTTTTTTACCTGAAAAGCCATCTATCTCTGATAAAAGTTTATTAATAGGCACTTCTCTGCCATTTTCACCATCACGTTTTCCGAGGGTATCGATCTCATCTATAAAAATAATAGCCGGTGCATAAGCCTTAGCCTTCGTAAAGATAAGTTTTGTCTTGTCAGGTTGGAGTAGTTCAAGTCCGGTGGTCGAGATAAAAGGTAATTCTGCCTCTTTAGCAAAGGCTTTAGCTAGCATTGTTTTACCTGTACCTGGTGGTCCATATAGAAGCATACCTTTTGGTGGTTCTATTTTGAAATTGTCCAGAAGTTTTGGCTCTTTGAAGAAGTTAATAACCTCTCCTAGTCTTTGCTTCGCTTTGTGATGACCGGCTATATCATCAAAAGAAACATTTGGAATATCAAAGACAAGACCATCTTCGCTAAAGTCTTTGATCCTAACAACTTGTGAAAACTTACACGCGTTAATTTTATAAGTAATAACACCATTTTTATCAGTAATGACATCGTCAATCTCAAGGGTAGTGTTTTTTCTAAAGAGCTCTCTTACCAGGGTCTCACTTTCAATCAGTGGATTTACCCTGTCTTTTATAAATGCCGCAGCCTCTTTGGACACAGATACTTTTATCTGTTTGAAGGTCATGATCGGTTTATCTGTTTCTTGCATGTATTGGGTAATTCTATTAAAAAATAAGGTACTTACCTTCTCTTTAAGACGTCGAGCATCTAGTTCAGGAGCAAAGTTAAGCATCTGTATTGTTAAAAAGTTGTCAAAATTTTTGGAAACGATAAATTCAATTTTATATTGTTCGTAAAATTCTTCTTTAAAACTTAAAAATACTCTCTTAGATATTTTTTCAAAAGCATCATATTCAAGCTTATTAAAGAGGACAATGTTTGCCTTAGAAAACCTAGAAACGAGTTCTGGTACGATAGCTTCTTGTATACCACCACTTCTGCTTTCTCTTTTTTTCTCTCTTTTGATCGCTTCAAGAATCATCGACTCAGCTTGGATATAGTCCTTTTGAACGAGGTCTTTAAACCGGTAGTCGAGGTAAAGCTCTTTACCTACACTGGTGGTAATAATAAAGATCGCCTCTGTAAAATCTACTAAATAATTTGCATTTTCATCGTTATAGATAATATCTTGGTCTTCATTACAGGGCTCATCTGTGATCTTGTCCCAACCACAGGCATCACGCATCTTACCACCTTCAAAGATGGAAAAAAGGTTGTTTTGAATAGTGTTGTCACACTTCTCAAAGGAGTCAAGTACGATAACAGCTTTAGGGTTTCTATGTACAAAACCTGTGAGTTGACCAACACCGTACCCCTTCCAACCGGCAGGATAACCATAAAGTTCTCCACCATTTTGCTGATGGTATTGTGTCATATCAAAGGTCATGAGTTTATATTTAGGTATATGTTCTGCCATGAGTTCAGCAAGGTAAGTCTTTCCTGTAGCAGGAGAGCCTAGAAAGAGATAGGTAGACTTTGGCCCTTTTTCATCTTTGATGGAGGTTTTCATACTGTTGGCAACGATATTGATGGCTTGATCTTGTCCAAATAGGTCTTTAGAGAGCTCTTCTTTGAACTGCTTAACGAACGCTATATTATCTTGCGCCTCTTTTAAAGCATCTTCATCCCACTCACCCGCATCGAGTTTCTTGTGTCTTTCAATATTTGCTTTAACAAGTGCTTCTGTTTCTGTCATATTTTTCTCTTAATTTCTTTTAGGTCTATTTTATCCACATAATCAATGTAGTTCATTGTAGCTTTTCAATCTTAATTATGAAGTAAAAAGTGTAACAATAAGAAACAGTTTTAAATTATAAAAGTAGAAAATGAAGCTAAAAATGCTTCTAAAGTTTTGATTGTCCACGGCTAGCTGCAATACGCTTTAACATATCATCAAAATCTCCAGTTGAGCGTATTTCAACTACGGCAGTCACCACTGAATGCAAGGCAACATATTGTAGATAAGTTGACATATCCTCACAATCGATCTCTTTCATCTTTTCTTCTATTTTTATTTTTTGTGACTCAGTCACTTTAAATCCAAGTTCTACAGATGACTCTTCTATTGATGTCCCTGCTGATGTTAGACTAAAAGATTGTGTTTTCAATGCCACTACTTTTAAATACGCAGAGACATCATCGAATCCATTTTCTAACATCCTTGACTCTATCGTTTCTTTTTGTGATGGTGTTACATTAAAACGTATATTCACACTTGTATTCATTTACTTTTTCCTTTAGGGATTTTCGTAGCCATAATATTGTACATTCACTTAATTTAAGATATTGTAGCTACAATTCACGTACTTGATTATAAAGGTAATATATATGATAAATCTAGAAGCATTAGAACTATTACAAGATGAAACAACACCTACTGAGATCTTAGATCAATTAAGTACAGATGAAAATCCATTTGTTCGCGTAAGAGTTGCTGCACATATGAATACATCCGCAGAAACATTAGTTATGTTGAGTAGTGATGAGACACCTCTAGTCAAACAGTTTGTTGCTGAACATCTCAATACTCCAATGGATACTTTAGTTGAATTAAGTAAAGACAGTGATATGTTATATTGGGTTGCAGGAAATCCAAATACACCAGTAGATCTATTGAATCAATTTGCTAGAGGTGAAGATGAGAATGTTAGATCATCCGTTGCCGTAAATCCGAGCACTCCAGTTGGGAGATTGGGTAGATTAAGTGAAGATGAAAATTCAGATGTTCGGGCAGCTGTCGCAAAAAATTCAAACACACCCACTGAGATATTAAATACACTCAGTAAAGATGAAGATGAAGATGTGCGAGAAGCTGTTACGAAAAATCCAAATTACACAAGCTAAGACTGTAAAATAACTTTCTTAGCTTGTCTTATACCAAATACTATATGTAGTCTTCATCCTCTTCACCAGTAAATGCAAGTCTTTCCATAAATTGATTTGCCAATATTTCAGCTTTTTTATAAAACTTATCAGCGATTTCTGGCACATATAACTTGCGGATATGCTCATCAAAAAGTTGTAACCAACGTTCAAAAGTTTCTGGAGAAAGATCCCCTAGAAATGCATGGGGACCAAAAGGATCACCCGTATATCCCGGTTCACCATTCATCAGCATAAGCCAAAATTTATCTAAGGTTATATAGTGTTCATACCATTTATCATTCTTCATATCACTTCCTAAGGCTCTAACAAAGAAAGGCCCTACAAGATCATCTTGAACTATCATCGCATAAAATGAACGTACCATTTTTTCTACATTACCTCTGTCTACCGTATCATGAAGCATGGTATCTCCTATTATTAAAAATGAAATTATAGCAGTAGTTTAGACTTCCACTATTGATAACTGTCAATTAGTCGTCATCCTCATCATCCTCATCGATTCCAAGATTTGCGATAAACTGTTCTGCAAGTACATCTGCTTTTTTATAGAATTTATCAGCAATCTCTGGGATAAACAATTCATCAAGCGTCTTTTTAAAAAGCTCTAACCATCTCTCAAATACATCTCTATTGGTCAGTCCTAAAAAAGCGTGAGGTGGATAAGGATGGCCTCCATAGGATGATATCCCAGTCATCATTAACATCCAAAAGTTATAGAGTGTATTTAAATGTTCATGCCATTTTCCATTTTTAAGATCATCACCTAATGCCTTAATGAAAATAGGGGCTAGCATTTCATCTTCAAGTACAGTGGTATAAAACTTACGTACCAATTCTTCTATTTTAGGTCTGTCAACTGTATCATAAAGCATAGTAACTCCTAATATTAATAGTTTCAGTATAGCTAAACTATACCACTAAGGCAGTGATAGCTACCAAGTGAGTGATACAGCTAATTGATTATTTATGCTTTATGAAATCCAAGGATATGTCCAAAAAGTTTGTCTTCAGTTAGTCCCATTTTCGCCGATGTCATTAAGTTATTATCCTGGTAGTATTTCACTAATGCCTGTGGATCTTGACCAGTCATCGTAGCTTGGTAACCCAGTGCAGCAATTACTTCCTGCTCATGCACGTCAATGCCCTCTTTTTTAGCTAATGCTTCAACGATAAGAGCCTTTTTAATGCTTTGTCTTGCCTCATCACGTACTGACTCTCTAAGCTCTTTAAATTTACCCTTATCTTCCATATACGCCTTATGTTGCTCTTCAGTGAATCCTCTTGTCTTTTCACGTACCTTTGCATCTATTTCTTGTTCTACAACATTGTTAGGTAAGGTAAAGTCAAATTTTTCAAGTAAAGCAGATACAATTTTTGGTTTAAGCTCACTCATATAGGTTTGTGAAAGTTCTTCTGCTGTTACCTGTTCTGAAAATTGTGCTTTTAGCGTCTCAAGTGTTGCATCAGGTTTTTGAAGCACTTTTTTTGCAAAAGCATCATCTATCATTACCGCTTTTTGTTCTTGAATTTCATGAAGTTTTACAACAAATTTAGCTTCTTTACCCGCTAGATCATCTGATGAATAATCTTTTGGGAAACTTACGATAACATCTCTTTCTTCACCATATTCCATACCTATAAGTTGTTCTTCAAATCCAGGTATAAATTGATTAGAACCTACTTTGATGTTAAACTTCTCAGCGCTACCACCTTCAAAAGCTTTATCATCTATATAACCTGTAAAATCAATAACAGCAACATCACCATTTTCAATCGGCTTTGCATTTTCGATCTTTGTAAATGGCGCTTGTTTTTGAGCAAATTCTAGAAGTTTAGCATCTACAGCTTCAGGATTCGCAGTAGGTTTAATGTAAGAAGGTGCGATCTCATTATAATCAATGTCAACATTAATTTCAGGACTCACAGCAACTTCTACTTCAAAGTAAATACAATCATCTTGTTGTTCATACTGTTTAAGTGCAGGTTGACCTAAAATACTTCCAACATCCAAGTTACCTTCTTTGATCCCAGCATCAATGAACTCTTTAAAGACTTGTCCTGCTGCATCTTGCTCAATATTATCTTCTGTAGAATCATCACTGTTTTCTACTTTAGCTGCTTGCTCTTTAAGGCTGGCGACCTTGTCTTCGATCACACTGTTATCCACAGTACCACTCATAATAAAGTTTATATCGTCTATTTTTTTTACTGTAATTTTCACTACAATCCTTTTACTTTTAATTGCGTAATTCTATCATTATTCTATAAAATTAAGATTTTAAAAACTTTAAGTAATATAAAGGTTCTTCTGTAGTTTTGAAGTTAATTTCATAAAATAATTGTATACATATTTAGGTTGTTAGATAATAGGAGATATTATCTGTTAAAGTCACCCAAGAGGGTGACTCATCTGCTGATTATTACTATTCTGCAGGTACGTTCATTTCCATTGTAATACAATCACGGCTAAGCATGTCACTACATACGTATACACAAATTGCACATCCTTTACATCTATCTGCATCAACCCAAGAAGTGTTATTCACTTTGTCAAACATTAGTGTATTGGCCTCTGGACAGTATAAAGTACAAGTTGTACATTTATACTCAGCACATTTGTCTGCATCTACTTTTGCTACATAATACATTCTATTCCTTCCTTATTACACGTCAAACTGAACAACTAAGTCGTCAGTAGTCATATCTACTTGATCTGCCATCTCAAAAGTTTTGTTGATAACTTCCATGTTTTTAGCAAGTAGTTCTTCTTTTTTCTTAAACTTTTTCTCGATAGCTGAATCTAGAGCAGCTGTACCACCAGAAGCAACAAATGAATTTCCTAAGAATCTCTCTTTTACCGCTTTTTCGATGTTATCTTCGTTTACAAGTTTAGTAAGTCCAAGAAGCATACCCATCATAGCCATGTTCGTTGCAAGTTCAGTACCAGCAATTTTCTGTGCTAGTAAAGTAGCATCAAATTGTACTACTTTTGCATTGAGGTTTCTAAGTACTTCAAGATCTTCAGGCTCAAGAACATCTCTGTCCGTGTTAATAATGATCAAAGAGTTCGGCTTCAAACCTGTATAGAAAGGCATTGTGTATGATTTACCGTGAGTAACAACTTGTGCATGGTAGATCATAATAATATCAGGGTAAACAACTTCACCTACTTCATAGATTGGCTCTGTTGAAGCTCTAACGTACGCTTCAACAGGTGCCATTCTTTTTTCAGAACCAAAAAATGGTACCAATGATGCATATTTACCTGCGTTGTCCATTGTAGAACCAAGGATGTGAGCAGTGGTAACAACACCTTGTCCACCTAGTCCAGAGATTCTTATGTTATATCTTTTTTTCTCAGCCATATTATACCTCTTCTGCTTTCGCAGCTTTTCTTGCTTGTCTGGCTGCTTTTTCTTCAGCTTCAACACGATCGATTACTTCTTTCGCTGCATCTGTCATATATTCTTCAAATGTAAATCTAGTTTTCTCTTTATCTTTAGCATCCTGGAATACATCTTCAGTAGGGATAGAGTACTCAATGTTACATGAAGTGTAAGCATGAATAAACGTAGGTCCTACTTCTCTAGCAACAAAGATCGCTCTTCTGATGATCTTCGCAGCTTTTTTGATGTTTGTAGGTGACATTCTAACAGTATACACACAACCAGCAGCTTGCGCTAAAGAAGTTGCAGGCATTTTTTCACCTTTTTTACCAAGTGGAGCCATTTTAAGTACAGCACCTTTTGGTGACATACCAGACTCTTGACCACCAGTGTTTCCGTAAACTTCGTTATCAAGCATGATCGTAGTAAATTTTTCACCACGGATCCATGAGTGCATAGTCATAGAGAAACCGATATCCATTGTACCACCGTCACCGGCGATAGTAATAACATCTTTAGTTTTATCTGGGAAACGTAGTCTAAATGCACGTGTTAAACCAGAAGCCATTGCATTTTGGTCACCGTAGTTACCGTAAATAAATGGAACTGCAGCTTGAGAGATCGCCAAACGACCACAACCAGCTGTACCAAGTGTTACAGTTTCTTCAGGACATGGAAGTGAAGCAAAAATCAATCTGATGTAATATGCCATCCAACAACCAGAACACATTGGGTGTTCTTCTACTAGCTCTTTGAACTGTCCCATATTACCTGGACCAGCTTCTTCTTGTGATTTACCAAATGGACCGTAGTCAACTAGTTCTACATAATCTTTTGGCAAGTATCTTTTAAATCTCTCTGCGGGTGTTATATATTTTAAACTCATCTTATTCCCTTCTTATAAATTTAGTTCGTATTCTAAACCAAGAGCATCATGAATTTCTTTCATAATCAACTCAACCGGTAATGTCATACCACCATATACTCTTGGACCTTCTACAACAATACCACCATTTGGAATCGCAGCTTTGATCTCTTTAGATAACCAACCAATAATGTTATGTTCAGGAACGATAAGTGCCGTAGCATTCTTAGTCGCTTCTCTGATTTCATTAATTGGGAATGGTCTAATTGCTCTTACTTTGATAAGACCAACACTCAAACCATCTTCTTGTGAATATCTCCATGCTTCTCTAGCTTGTGCAGCAGCACAACCAGAAGCAACAACAAATACATCAGCTTCAGGGTTTTGAACTTCAATTGGTCCACCAAGGTACTCATAGATATATTTCATTGCACGCTTGTTTGAATCCCAGATCTCTTGTTGCCATACTGAGTGAATCAGGTAAGACATAAAGTTTGACTTTTGAACTGGAGCATCTCTTTGAATTCTAGCTGGTGGAGTTTCATTATCCATAGCCGGAACTGGTGCAGCAACTGGATCAAAATCATTCAATGCTAGATCTTCAGACATCATATCAACGTAACCTTTTGCGTGTGTTACGAAGAAACCTTCTGTAGCAACTGCAACTGGAATATATACATCAACTTTTTCTGTAATAGCAAATGCTGCCAATGTCATGTCGAATGTATCTTGCTGGTTTTCAGCATGAAGCATTACAGCACCACAGTGCATCATGTATGCCATTTCGATATTATCAGGCTGGATCGATAACGGTGCATTTACAACACGCGTCAAGATTCCAAGTACAGCTGGAACTCTATGTCCTGACCATGAAACGATCGCTTCTAGACCTCTAAGAAGTCCTGGTCCTGATGTTGCTGTAAATAAACGAACACCTGCTCTTGCAGCACCTGCAATAGCTGACATCGTTCCAAGTTCTTCTTCAGCTCTATAGTACTCTTTAATATGACCTTGTGCAAAGATATCACCAACAAGGTGCATTACCTCTGATTGTGGTGTAATAGGATAAGCAATCGCCATATCTACATTTGCTCTTTTGACAGCTTCCGCCATTGCCTGAGCACCTGTAATAAAGTGTTTCTCTCTTGGAGCTTCCTTTAACAGGTAGTTCATATCTACTAGTTTTTTTACTGGTTGTGGTCTTCCATCATCTAAATAACTCATATTAATTCTCCTTTATTCAACATCTGCAACATGTTCACCTTTTCTAGATATGATGAGACTTCTATACTCGCCATAATCTGCTGGTGATAATGTACCATTATCCTCTTCTTCCAAAGATGGATTTTCAGGTGGTAGAGTAGTTTCCCACTCAATGCCTAGGTTATTTCTTTCTTCAATTACAATCTCTTTAAATCTCTGAATATCAGATGCATGTAGATCTCTAATTGATGCCATTGCTTCTTCATGTCCCATATAAGCACATAATGCAACTGTATAACAGCTAGTACCAGCACGAATCATTCTAAGTGATAGGTTCGCATAGTGACAGTGTACACCTACAAAAATACAAGCATCGATTTTATTATCAAGGATTGTTAGGTTCGGGTGGTTAGGGTTGATTTCAGCCTTAACATCAATTTTTGGATATTTAGGTCTGTAATCTGGCATAGGGATGATCTTACAGTTAGGAATCTCAGATGCAAGATCTAAGATAGCTGCAGACTTTTCCGCAACATCAGCTTTCCAGTCCCACAAAACTTGTGGCCCAGGGAAAATTGTTGGGTTCTTTTTAGTTAATAATGCTTTAGCAGCATCTCTCATTGCCTCTTCTGGTGTTACCGCGTTACCGTAAAGTAAAGCTTGACCTTCTGGTGCAAGTTCAACACCCATTTCTGGTGCTGACGCAGGCATATATCCAGCGGGTCCTTCGACGACTTTTTTTAACATGTTTTGCTCCTTATAATATACAAAAAAGTTAATACGATTATACTATCAAATTATAATATATTTATTAAATTGCTATAATACCTTACCTTTAAAAGTACTACCTGTTACAATTTGAGCCTATAAAAGTGTCATAATTAGCAATATTTAAAACCATTACTGCTAAAAGTGCCTATTTATGTGTATATATGCAAAAAAATGTGTCTCAATAATTTTAAATTATATTGATACATAGATACATAGACTCATATAGTAACATTTATATGTGATCTATATGTGAAAACTAAATATAGTATGGAAAAATGTTACTTTGAAATTTGTTGCATTGCAGCTACTAGATAATACTTAGTAGCTAAATACTTCTGGGAGAAGTTATATCAATGAAAAAGTGATTGCGCTGATCTACTTGCTAACTCTAAATTTGGGGATATTTAAAAAATCATACTTATCACACAAGAGATTAACATCCTTGTCTATTGCTTCTCCGATAAATATCATAATAGACGGTTCTTTATACTCTTCCAATTCTTCATATGAAACATTACCAAATGAGTAATTGATCACCATAGGGTTAGGAACGTCTTTCACTTTCACTACACCTTTTACCCTGTAAATACTTTTTGGAATCGTCTTAAGTACTTCATCTATGTCATTAAACTCAATGTCTTCCTTGAGGTAAGCTACTTTCTGGGTGATCGAGTCTTTACTGGTGTGATCTGGGTGCTGATAGTCTTTTGCCATACCAATGATCTCATCTATACGGTAAACACCTTCAAACACTTCTTTATTTACCATACCATGTTGCGCTTTGTTGATAACAAAGTTATTAAATATCGTTTTACCCGTAAGCGTATTTTTGATATTAAATTCATTTTTTATATCAATCACGTCTTTTTTAACCACTTCTAATTCATCTTCATTGACTAAATCAGTTTTGTTTAACACGATTATATTTGAACCACCAATTTGGTATTGAGCTGTTGAATTGTCTTTGTATGAAGCCATGTTCTTAGAATCAACCACACAAATAACACCTTCAACAGAGATACCAAGGTTTTGCATAGATAAAAAGATAGGGAAAGGTTCAGATGCACCTGATGTTTCTACAAATATGATCTCAGGGTTGTATTTCTCTATGATCTCAAGTACCCCGCTTTCAAATTCTTCAGCTAATTGACAACAAATACAGCCTTCAGATATTTCAAGAACTTCACTGTATACATTACTTAGGATATTACCGTCAATACCAATATCACCAAATTCGTTTACGACAATAGCAACTTTTTTATCAGCAAAATATTTTTGAACCGTATTGGTGAGCATGGTGGTTTTACCAACACCTAGAAATCCTGTAATAATAAATGATTGTATCATGACTGTGCCTTAAAAGTTAGATTGTTTTGAGTGAATGTTTGTAATAAACTGCTTTCATAATCCTGAGGATTACAATGGTTAGGAAAGAAGTCTAACAGGTATTAAAAAAAGACTAACATACAACCGCACCCAAAGGGTGCAGTTGTGATCTTAGGTATTACGCTTTGTTTGGAGATTCAAGAATTTGTTCGAAA
>JADGDL010000043.1 GCA_016744875.1 Sulfurovum sp. | reverse complement strand
GTGTACGTCTTCTTATAAATATGTTTGTGAGTGTTTTAAGGAGCAGATAAAATTTCTGTTTCAATGATGTAATGAAGCTTAATATAAAGTTTCTATTTCTGTCATGTCTAAAGTATTTTGAACTGCATATATTTTAAGCATACATAGGACAATAAAATCCATATCAGATGCTATAATAGACCTAATTAAAGCATAAGGCAAAACCCATGTCAAAACAAACCATAGAAACTTCAGGACTTACACTTGCAAAAGGTACACAACTAAAAGGCGATGATTTTTATGAAGTAAAGGTTCTGGATAACATTACTGTGGCTGTAGTATGTGATGGAGTAGGGTCTGCCTTACAGGGGGCTCAAGCGGCAAAACGTACGTGTAACTTTTTGGTGGATTCTCTTAAAAGCCGACCTACAAGTTGGAGTATGGAAAAGTCTATACACCACTTTATAGAGAATATCAACCGTGTACTTTATCTTGAATCTATGATCGATTATGAAAGAGAAGAGTTGGTGACAACGTTGACATTAGTGGTGATAGAAGGAAACAGGCTATTTGGGGCAAATGTAGGAGATAGCCGTATCTATCTACATAGAGATAATTTGCTAACGCAACTTTCTACGGATCATGTGGTAGATGAAGAGGAAATGCAAGGTGTACTGACAGCCGCTATGGGACTTGAAGAGAATGTCAGTCCTTACTACTTCGAAAACAACCTGCAGGCAGGTGACAGGATCATGTTGTGTTCAGATGGTCTTTATACTGAACTTACTGAAGAAGAGATAACTTCAGGCATGATACTAGGGGCTTCTTTTTTAGTGAAAAAAGCTTCCAAAAAGCATGAAGATATCTTACCGGATGATACCACAGCAGTCGTTTTAGAGATAAAAGAGCTGGATCCAAGACGACAACTTAAAGCATTAACTCTGAGTGCGCAAGAAAAGTACAAAACTGGAGAGATCATTGACGGGTATAGTCTTGTCAAACCACTTATACAAAATGAACGTACCTGGCTATGTGAAAAAAGAGGGTTTAGGTATGTGATAAAATTTGTACCTTATGAAGCAATGCATGATGACTTGATGTTAGATATGTTCGTTAAAGAAGTATGGATGGCAAAACGGCTGAAAGCAGGTTTCTTTCCTAAAGCAATTGTCCCTAAAAACCGTACGCACCGCTACTATGTTATGTCCTATGTAGAGGGTGAGAATCTTAAAGAATTTACAGCTAAAAAACCTCTCTCAGTGGACCTCTCTGTAGAGTTGGCTCACTTTTTACTTAAAATGTCTCAATATCTTATGCGTTTAGACCTGGTACATGGTGACATTAAACCGGAAAATATCATAGTGACCCAGCGTAAAGGAAAAACAGTCTTTAAAATGGTTGATCTTGGAAGTATTACAGAAGCCTATGCCACAGTGACACGGGCAGGCACACCGAGTTACCTGGCACCGGAACGTTTTAACCAAGCTCCGGTTAATGAACAAACAGAACTCTATGCTATAGGGGTTACACTCTATGAAGTACTGACACAGAAATACCCCTTTGGTGAGATAGAGCCTTTCCAGACACCTTCTTTTGAAAAGAGTGTAAAAGAGCCTAGTAAACTAAATGCTAAAATTCCATTATGGTTTGAAAGTATCATCCTTAGAGCACTGGATCCGGATACAAAAACACGTTACCATAATTATTCCGAGATGCAATATGAAGTGACAAATCCTGAGAAAGTGAAGCCTTACTTTTCTAAAGGAGTATCTTATATGGCAAGGGAACCATTATTTACCTGTAGAGTAATGATGGGAGGGATGATAGTGTTAAACATCTTGCAATTTCTATCTTAGAAAGTTATCTGGCTTTTTGTATGTTCCTACGATGTGATTTATAACTTTTTGTAAAGTCATGTACACCTTGTTTGTTTTTCATAAAGTAAAGATAGTCTGTCTTGGCAGGTTTTATAGCTGCGAGGATGGCATCTAAAGAGACAGCACCTATAGGTGAAGGAGGAAGACCTTTGTACATATAGGTATTGAAATGGCTGGTATCAGTTTTAATGCGCTCAGGGGTTACTTTGACATGTGAGTACTTCCCGTAGTTCAGTGTGCCGTCCATTTGTAGTTTCATCCCTTTTTTCAAACGGTTAAAGATCACAGAAGAGACGATAGGCATCTCTTTTGTATTGGCTGCTTCTTTTTGGATGATGGAAGCGATGGTCAAGACTTCTAACCATTTCTTTTTTCGATAGTTTCCATAGATCTTTTTAGAGATCTTCTCATAACGTTTTTCTGATTCAGTCAGTAAGAAATGCATAAGATGTTTTTCAGTGATGCCGTAAGGTACATAGTAAGTATCAGCAAAAATGGCAGCTTCAGGGTAGTGCGCAAACTCTTTGTAATATGTATTGAGTTTTGTTCTATCAAAATTGAACTCTTTTGTGAGTGTGTCTAAAAAAAGTTCGGTCGTTTCACCGGGAATGAGAGTTACCTGTTCCATTTTAGCTTTTGCAGTGGTGAGTTTGTGTAAAAAATCTATACGATTAAGGGTATTCGCACCTATAGTTACCCACCCACTTTGAGGCTTACCCATAAAGACCATAATGTACTTATCTATGGGGCTTAAAGCATACCCTTGTTTAGTCAATTGTGTTATAATATATCCAATAGACCCTTGTGGCACTAAAAGTGTTTGTGTCGTTTTTACGGGTATAGTAGTATAAAAGGCTAAAGTAATGATCAAAACGAGTATGATATGTTCTATCCATACTACCAAGGTACTTGTACGAAATATAGTCATCTTCTTTTCTTTCCTTTTTATCTCTATATTCATTTGGCTTAAAGTGGGGATAGAGATAGATACTCTAAAAGTATATAAATACAATGTAGATGGATTATACATTAAACTGGGTAAAAAACTAACACTCAAAGCCGATCATATCTCTATTCCTAAATCAAAAGCTGAACCATCTTTTAAAGAAACAGATAAGAGATTGGAACGTATTAAATACCTTTTGACATTCTTTGAATATATTGAACTTAAAAAAATTGTTTTTGAAAATAACATAGTGGGTATTCGTTTTCAAGATGACCTACTGAAAGTCAGTACTAAAAACTATGATGTAACAGGAACGGTGCTGCATGAAGGTAACATGATCAAGGCGACGATACCCTCTTTATACATAAAGGATTACGATATAACGCTCAGTGGAAGGGTAAGTTATGACCTTGAAAAACATACTGTGGAGACAGAAGGACATTTTGTAGCGTATGATGCGAGTGGTAATTTTATTGCGAAAAAAGAAGGAGATGAAATATCATTTGATCTCAGTAGTCATGAATTCACAGATCTTAAAAGTATCATAGATGAAGTTGATATGGTTCCTGCTGTGAGATCCTGGGTAGTGGATAAAGTTAAAGCAGAAAATTATGAGCTGCGCGCGCTACGTGGTAAAGGCTCTATCATCAATGGCAATTTTGATCTTGATATGAATGCTTTGGAAGGTGAAGTCGTTTTTACCGGTGTTAAAATAGCATTTCAAGAGGACTTATCTCCTGTGATTACTTCAAGTTTTGTCTTAACCTATAAAGACTATGGACTATATTTTGATTTAAAAGAACCTCGATATAAAGGTAAAGACTTAAATGGAAGTAGAGTCTCTATTGTAGATCTAAACACGGACGAGACTAAATTAAAGCTTGATCTAAAAATGGTGACACCTTTTGACAGAACTATTGATAATTTGCTTAAATCATATGATCTAAAAATACCCCTAAAACAGGAAAGTGGTAGTGTTAATGCAAGGTTTCAGGCAGATATAGGACTCAAGAAGGATGAAAATACATTTTTGGTTGATGTGGATTTTTCTCAAGGGTCTGTATGGATAGACAAAGTGAATATTGCAATAGAAAAAGGAAATTTACATTATGAAAACGGATTTATCACCCTAAAAGATGTGTATTTAAAAGATACTGTTTATGAAGGGAATGCAAACGGTAAGATAGACCTTAAGAAGAAAAAAGTTGATTTGCTATTTGATGCAAAACATGTAAAGCTTGCAGATAAAAAAAAGGAATTCTTTGTCTTAGAGAATCGTAAATTGGCTCTTATATTAAACTATGCCAAAGGTATTGATATTGAGATACCTAAACTCTCTTTTACTTTACAAAATAGTAAAAATGAGACAACAATTCAACTACAAAATCTTAGTAAAATAAAGCCTTATCTCACAGATAGCAGTGCTTTGGAAAACGGTGGATATGCAACGATAAAAACAAAAGATTTTGAAACTTACACATTTAAAGGTGAATTGAAAAGAACATCATGTTTTATCTATGAAAAGAAAGATGCATGTAAAGCCCGAGTCCCTTTTCAAGGTAAAATAACTCCCAATGATGTTGATTTTTATGCCTTTAATAAACGTTTTCATTATAATCAAGCTAAATCCCGTATAGAACTTGAAAAACTTAATATTGATCTTGAAAAATTTTTA
Organism: Sulfurovum sp.; assembly: GCA_016744875.1. Lineage (GTDB taxonomy): Bacteria > Campylobacterota > Campylobacteria > Campylobacterales > Sulfurovaceae > Sulfurovum. The sequence goes on along the minus strand of JADGDL010000043.1, from coordinate 11,693 downwards.
CAACATAAAAATAAAGAAGAAACAAAGAGTAAAAAAGCTCAAAAAGTTCTTTTGTTAGGTAAAAACAGTAATTTGCGATATGGGGATTATACTTTAGTGGTAGACAGTTATGATGTTGAAGTAAATACCAATGGAAATATCAAAGCTATAGGTAGCGCAGGTGGAGATATCATTAAGTTTACAAAGAAAAAGAATGTGACTTCCATACAAGCCTTGCGGATCAAAGATAAGGTGTTACATCCTCTGATAAACTTTAATGGACTTCATGGGGGACGCTATACTTTAAAGGCATCAGGAACATTAGGTATAGAGATGAAAGGTGAGATCATTGTTGAAGGTGGAGTGATGAAAAACTTTAAAGCCTACAACAATACACTTGCATTTATCAATACCTTACCTGCCTTGGCTGTTTTACACAACCCTGGATATTCGCAGGAAGGGTTTCATATAGATAATGGTATTTCATCGTATCGTATGATAAACCAGAAAAAAATTATTTTTGATTCTATACACATTCAAGGGGGTTCTGCAAATATCGCAGGAACAGGTGAAATAGATCTGGAGAAAAAAACGATCAATCTGAATTTAGTAATACAAGTGGCACGAGAGTTTGGTAAAGTGGTTGGGTCGGTTCCGGTTTTAGGATATATTCTTATGGGTGAAGATAAAAGTCTTACCGTAGGACTTACTATTACGGGGAGTTTAGACAAACCAGTGGTGAAAACTACTACGGCACAAGATATAGTGAGTTTCCCATTACAGATACTTCAACGAACCCTTCAATCACCTATAAAGATGTTGACTCCAACGACTACATCCCCAGCTAAACCAGAGTAGTGTATAATAAACGTATGAATAGTAAAATGAATAAAATAATATTGATAGCACTGGCACTTAGCAGTTTTTTATTAGCAGAAAAATATAGTGTCGAAGATGAATTAAAACTTAAAAAAATGAAAGAAGATCTGGGACTATACAAACCCACTAAAAAAGAGTTAAAGCTTAGAAGAATAAAAGAAGAGATGGGTATAGCAGAGCCAAGTAGAAAAGAGAGAGAAATAGATCGTATAAGACACGACCTAAAAATTGGATATGAGGTCCCTGAAAGAGAAGGACTCTATGATGATGTAAAAGATGCATTGGATGTAGGTGATTCGTTTGATGATACTTACGATTCAGTAAAAGACACTCTTGGGCTGAAGAAAAAGAAGAAGAAAAAGAAAAATGATGATTTCTCTTTCGATCAAACATTAACTGATTTTTATGATACTGTAGGGTTAGATGAGGGTGAGAACTGGGGTCTTCCTTCAGTATTTGGATTTAATGAAAAGAAGAAAGCACGTACTTTTTTGGGTTCAAAGACATTGGGGGCTACTTTCCTTGGTGATGTGAGTGATTCAGGGTCTATGTTTTACAGTGGTATGAAAAATTCGGGTCAATCTGCAGAAATGATGTCTGGTATGATGTATAACTCATCTAGAATGTATAATAATATGTTTGGAATGTTCGATGATTCACCTTTAAATATTTTTGAAGATGAAAAAGAAACTTCTATGTTTGATTTTGTTGAAGGTGGAAATAGCATGATGAAGATGTTTAACTAAAATTCTCCAAGCAGAGTAGGACTACTCATTTCTCAAAACAGTTAAAGGGTCTGTCTGTGAAGCTTTCCTTGCTGGGTAAAGTGCTGAAAGCAAAATGATGATGCTTGTACCTATGAGAATGAATGAGAAGTCTTGAAGGGTTAAGTCGACAGGAAGTTTACTTGTTCCATAAACATCTTCAGGCATAGAGATAATGTCAAATGTCGTGAGTATCCATATACCAAGACCTCCAAGCAAGGTTCCTGCAACAATCCCTGCAGAACCTATGATCAATCCAAGCCTAAAAAATATAGATCTTATCTCTGTTTTTGTTGCCCCAAGAGTACGCATAAGAGCGATCTCAGACCTTCTGCTCATGACTGTCATCAATAGGGATGAGATGATGTTAAGTGAAGCGACTAGTATGATAAGAAGTAAGACCAGGAAAAGTGCTTTCTTTTCCATCTCCATGGCTGCAAAGAAATTACCATTCTGCTGCCACCAACCTTCTATGAGTACCATGTCAGGCAGAACTTCTCTGATCGCAGCGATCTCCGAGAGTGGATCTTCAGTATAGATATGTAAGCCATCATAAGAGCCGTGTTTACGTTTAAGTAGTTTCTCAAAAGCTTCTAGAGATGTGTACATAATAGCCTTGTCATACGCTTTAAGTCCGGACTTAAAGACCCCATCGATGATGAAACGTTTTTGCAGAGGCATAGTACCAAAACCTACGGCTTGCTGTTCAGAGAAGTATAGGGTGACTTTATCACCTTTGGGTGCATTCATCTCAAAAGAGAGACCTTCTCCCATAACAACTCTGAATTTTGATTCTACCTTACCTCTGGCTTTTTTAAAGATATCGTTTATCTCGCCTTCTTTGTCTGCATCTACTCCATAAAGTAAAGAACCCTGTACCGCACCATCTTTTTTAGTAATAACCTGTGTGGTATAGTAAGGACTGATCTTAAGATGAGGAAATTTTTCTTTCAGTGAGGTGATAAGCGCATCATCAACACTCTCTTCTGCGATGGGAAGTACGGTCAGTGGATAGTTCATGACAAAAAGTTTTTTAGTAAACTCTTTTTGTGTCCCATTCATGATCCCCATAGCGATCATCAAGACCATCACTCCTGCTGCTATACCTAAAAAGGCCAACATCGCTGAGATAAATATAAAAGGATTTTCTTTATCGTATTTGAGGTAGTGTGTGATGATATGCCTAATAAACTTCTTATTAGGCGAGGGTATCGTCTTGATGTTCATGGCTATGCCAATAGACCTTTTTTGGGTCCACTCTGTCCACAACAGTTTTTATATTTTTTACCAGAACCACAAGGACATGGCTCATTTCTTTTTGGTTTTTTACTAGCTGTAAAAGGTTTATTTTTCTTTTCTACAGGTTCGTCTGTACTGAGTGTTGCTTCAGATACATCAGACTCTAAATTTTCACGTATCTGCTCAACTGCAGCTTCTTCTTCTTCTGGAGACCTAAAGTCAAACTGAACAAGTTGAAGTACTTTAACTGCTTCAAGTTTGATACGCCCAACAAGTTCTGTAAAGAGTTTATATGAATCCTGTTTGTACTCTGTAAGCGGATCTTTTTGGTTGTACCCTCTAAGCCCGATACCTGTTTTAAGTACATCCATCTCATAAAGGTGGTCTCTCCATTGTGGGTCAAGTACCTGAAGGTATAATATACGTTCTATCTCTTGACGTTGTTCAGGGTCTACCTGTGCCATTTTCTCTTCATAGATATTTTCCATCATAGTCTTGATCATCTCTATGAGTTCATCTACTTCTTTCCCATCAAATGGTGCGTCGACTACTTCTATGTTAAGTTCTTCTTTAATGAGTGAAGCTAGTTTCTCCAAGTTAAAATCTTCTGTTGGCATACCGTCAAATATCTCACATACAGAGAGTAGGTGTTCAGCATACTCCAAACGGTTTTCTTTTATCTTTCCATCGATGTCAAACTCAGGGTCAAGGAGTTGATTTCTAAATGCGTAGATAGCTTTTCTTTGATGGTTTGCAACATCATCATACTCCAAGATGTGTTTTCTTGACTCATAGTGTTGATTTTCCACTTTTTTCTGTGCTTTTTCTACAGATCTGGTAACGATTTTAGAATCAATGTATTCACCATCTTCCACACCTAGACGGTTCATGATGTTTCTGATCTTTTCACCACCAAAGATACGAAGTAGGTTATCATCTAGACTAAGAAAGAACTGAGTTTCACCTGCGTCACCTTGACGACCTGAACGTCCTCTAAGTTGATTGTCTATACGTCTACTCTCATGTCTCTCTGTTCCAAGTATCATCAGACCGCCAAGTTCTCTGACTTCGTCATCTATCTTGATATCTACACCACGTCCTGCCATGTTTGTAGCCACGGTTACTGCACCTTTTTGTCCGGCATTCATGATGATCTCTGCTTCTTGTGCGTGATTCTTTGCATTGAGCATGTTATGAGGGATCTTTTCTTTTTTTAGTCTCGCATCGATCATTTCAGACTTTTCGATAGACGCTGTTCCTACAAGTACAGGCTGACCCTTGGTATTCAGTTCTTTGACCCTTTTTACCACAGCATCGAGTTTCTCGCGCTCAGTATTGTAAATAAGGTCATTTTTGTCATCTCTGGCTATCGGTACATTGGTAGGGATGGAAATAACATCTAGTGTATAGATCTGTGAAAATTCAGTGGCTTCAGTTTGTGCTGTACCTGTCATACCTGCAAGTTTTTCATAAAGTCTAAAGTAGTTTTGGTACGTGATCTCTGCAAGTGTTTGTGACTCTTCTTGTATCTCTACAGCTTCTTTTGCTTCAAGCGCCTGGTGAAGTCCTTCTGAGTATCTACGTCCTTCAGAGAGTCTTCCTGTAAATTCATCAACGATGATGATCTCATTGTTTTGAACCACATAGTCTACATCTTTTTCAAAAATGTAATGTGCTTTAAGTGCCTGGTCAAGATGATGTGAAAGTGCAGCATTCTCAAGAGAATAGAGGTTTTCAACTTCAAAAAGGTCTTGTGCTTTTTGAAGTCCGTCTTCTGTCATAACGATGGTTCTGTTCTTCTCGTCAACGATAAAATCACCTGTAGTTTCTTCTGGTTCACCTGCTTTAGTATCTACTTTCTCACCACGTTCCATTTGTATTGCTATACCATCGGCCTTAGCATAGTGGTTATGGTCACGTTGTGTAGGACCTGAGATAATAAGTGGTGTTCTAGCTTCATCAATAAGAATTGAGTCTACTTCATCCACGATAGCATAGTTGTGCTCACGCTGTACTTTTTCTTCTTCACGCACTTTCATGTTGTCACGCAGGTAGTCAAAACCGTACTCATTGTTTGTACCATAGGTGATGTCAGAACTGTATTGTGCTTTTCTTGTCTGTTCATCATTAAGACCATCTGTAAGACAACCTACTGTGTATCCTAAGAAGTTATAGAGTACACCCATATCTTCAGAGTCTCTTTTCGCAAGATAGTCATTTACTGTAATGACATGTACACCTTTGCCTGTCATGGCATTAAGTACAACTGCAAGTGTTGCAACAAGTGTTTTCCCTTCACCTGTTTTCATCTCTGCAATGTCCCCATCGTTGAGTACCATACCTCCAACCATTTGTACATCGTAGTGTCTCATATCCAAAGTACGTTTTGCCACTTCTCTTGTAATGGCAAAAGAGTCATTAAGTACATCTGTCAGCGTTTTAGAACCACTTTGTACATCAGCTTTCAATGTTTCAAATGCAGCTTTGAGTGCATCATCATCTAAAGCTTCATACTGTGCTTCAAGTACATTGATCTTTTTTACTTTTTTAAGATAGTTCTTAACGATTTTGTCATTTTGAGTGCCGAATATGTTGAGTACGCTTTTTATCATTGTCATTTTGCCTAGTTGTAAATTCTAATGATTTTATCTAAAATGTGATTAAGAGTCAGTTAACATACCAGTATATATACAGCTAGGCATTTTTAAAAAATAAAATTTTTAAAAATGCCCTTATCAATGTATTTGGATTTTTATATACTACTAAAAAAATTAGCAAAATAATAATAATTTAAAAGGAACTAATCATGTTCGGATTCTTTAAAAAAAAGAAAAAAAAGCTTGATGAAAACGAGTTGGTGAAACGTGCAAAAGAGAATGATAAAGATGCACAATACCAACTCTCTTTGGAATATTACAGAGGTACGAGTTTGGCACAGGATAAAGAAAAATCAAGGTATTGGCTAGAAAAAGCATCAGGAGCAGATAACCAAGATGTTTGATATATGCGATCTTTATCGACAGGAATTTGCACTGTTTTCCTGGTATAGGGCAGGTAAACTCACAAAGACACAATATCTGGCATATATGAAACCTCTAGATAAAGCCATATCAGAATTAGAGATGGCTACACTTCAGGGTAATCAAATCTTCGAAAAAAGCATCTTTACAACATTTTGTGAGACTAAAACATTAGAAAGCGATTGTTTATAGGACTTTAACTCTATCTCATCATCGGCTATCATACTGTTTGCCTCTTCTAAATTCATATTATGAACTACTCTTTTAACATCATCAAGCGTCGTGATAACCCCGATCTCTTTTATCCTTGTCTGATTTGCTATAAGGTGTGCATAATAACGTATAAATAGCATGGTGGCAACTTTATCGTTAAGTGCATAAAAGGAGAGCATAAAGTTTGAACCTATTTCATCAAAGGAAGCAAAATCTTCTATGCTTAGTTCACTTTTTTTTATCTCAAAATTAATGATTTTTTGAAATACTTCCGGTTTTAGTCTTAGAGAGAAAAAAAGCCCTAAAATATTATCTTTATACTCACATATAAAAAAGAGATTAGAGGGGTGAAGTGACCAGCTTGTAAACTGTTCCAAAGATATCTGTGCAAAAGGATGGTTAGCATTTTTATGCAGATCCATGTTGATATCTAAAAGTGTATCTATCCTCTCAGAGTGTCTTACCGGATAGACTTTGAAATCATTAAACTGCATCATGTTTGAAGGAAAATTTAAAACAAGTTGTTTACTTTTTCCCAGAAGGTTTTTAACACCGGCTTGGCATATGCGTTCTTCTGCTTCTTGGATGGTATAGGTATCCCAACAGGGTAAAACAACCCCAGTCTCTTTTTGAAAGTATTTTATTATAGAGACTTGTTTGGCTGCTTTGGGATTTGTAATGCCTCTTTCCCATTTACTTAAGGTACTGGTATCCAAACCTTCAAATAGTTCTATATTATAGCTATAAAGACTATTGACAAGTTCTTCTTGTGTTAGTGCATTGTGTTCTCGGCAGGATTTCAAGTATGTGTTAAAATTCATAATGAAAAATTATATCAAAATTACAATTATTTTTGTAACTATTTTTCTAATAAATTCGTATAGTATGTAAAATACTATTTATCATCACAATACAAGTCCTATTTTGGTATATTTTTATGTACACTAAAGGAAAAGAATGAGACTGTTGTCGTTATTATTATTACTCTCTTCAGTGCTTTTTTCAAGCATAGCATTACCGGAAAATTTTCAAGCAGATTTTGAACAGAAAATAACCAATACAAAAAACAAAGTGATCAAATATGAGGGAAAAGTACTATTTTCAGATAAAAATCTTTTTAAATGGTCATATGTTTCACCGACTAAAAAAGAGGTCTGTTCAGATGGTGTTGAACTACTTGTAGTAGACCATGACCTTGAACAGGTTTCTACCTTTTACATCACTAAAGAACTTGATATTTCTAAAGTGCTAAATAAAGCCAAATTACACAGTAGAAATATCTATGTGGCAGAGTATGAAGGTAAAAACTATACCATTCAGTTGGATAATACAGAGAAACTACATAGCATCGCATATTATGATGAATTGGATAACAAAGTGCAAATTATATTTACAAAGATGAATTATGGTAAAGGGAAACTGGCAAGTCATAAAATGAAATGCAATTACCCAAATGTCTATGATATGATAAGAGGGTAATGATGGATGAATTAATAGAAAAAATACAAGGTGACTCTACACTTATGTTAATGGCAGTGATGGCTGTGGTGGTCCTGCTGGTAATCGTATTGGTCACTGTAATCTCTGCTATGAGAGTAAAAACCTACAAAAACAGATGGTGGAATACACAAGTTGACAATAACGAAAAAGCAGAATATATTTTTGCTCTTGAAAGTGAACTTCAATCTTACAAGATAAAAAATGCAAGCAATGAACAGGCATTATCGCAATTTTCTGAGACCAAAGAGATACTAAAATCTACCAATGAAAGTTTTTTAGAACTGCAGGGTAGATTTAATGAACTTGAGAAAGAACTGAGTCAGACTAAGGCTAAACTTGAGAGTGCCGAGGCTATTTATGAGGCACTTTTAGTGGGACATAGAGAGTTAAAAGATCGTTATGATGAGGTACTTGAAGGCAATAGCAAATATCGTACTAACAATGCAAGACTACTGATGAAACTTGAGAGTGAAGAACGTCATGTCTCTACTCAGAAAGATATGATGACAGCCCATAAAAAAGAGATAAAAGATGAGTTGGAATCTTTGGCCCGAAAAGTGTTTGAAGGAAATTCACAAAAATTTGCAGAATTCTCAAAAGAGAACCTAGACTCGATGATCAAACCGCTTCAAACGCAGATCACTGAGTTTAAAAAACAAGTCTCTGATACGTATGATACTGAGAGTAGGGACCGTGCAGTCTTGAAAAATGAGATCAATTCCCTTAAAGAACTCAATGAAAAGATAAGTAAAGATGCCATTAACCTTACCAATGCACTTAAAGGTGAGAGTAAACAGCAGGGTGTTTGGGGAGAGATGGTGCTTGAACATGTACTTGAAGCTTCAGGCCTGCGTAAAGGATACGAGTTTGAGCGTGAAGTTTCGTTACGTACAGATGACCATGAAATACTAAGACCGGATGTGGTCGTACATTTACCTGATGACAGAGATCTCATTATCGATGCAAAGACCTCTTTAGTTGCCTATGAGCGTTATGTCAATGCAGAAGATGAGGAGAGTAAAGCAAAGTACTTAAAAGCACACTTAGAGTCCATAAAGACCCATGTATCAGAACTGTCAAAAAAGAACTATGAACGTCTTAAAGAGGTCAATACCTTGGACTTCATCTTTATGTTCATGCCAATAGAAGGGGCACTCGCTGTAGCACTTGAACATGATAACAGTATTTATGACAATGCCTTTAAGAGCAAGATATTGCTTGTTGGGCCTACAACACTGCTTGTGGCTATGAGAGCTGTTGAGAATGTATGGAAGTTCGAGCGTCAAAACCAAAATGCACAAGAGATAGCTAGAAGAGCAGGTGCCATGTACGATAAGTTTGTCGGTTTTTCTGAAGATCTTATGAAGATATCTAAACAGATAGATGGCATACAGGGAAGCTTTTCTGCAGCGCGTAACAAACTGAGTGACGGCAAAGGTAATCTTGTAGGACAAGTACAGAAACTCAAAGAGTTAGGTGCCCAGACCAGTAAAAAGATACCAAAAGAACTACATGGCGACAAAGATACATGATCAAGTCAAGGATCTTATAAAATAAAACCCTTTTAATGAGTTAAATACTTTGATAAAGAGTTTTCTTCATTTCAAATAGCTTGTTGGTGATATAATAAAATACCTTTAAAAGATATTCACTGCTTCTCCAATATCTTTTTTGCCTGTCTCATAAAAATCTGTTTTTTCTCCAACATTACTTCTATCTCTTGTTTACCTGTATCACCAAACCTTTGGACCATATACTCTAAAACTTCGGTAGAAACCAAATCAAAGTCTGTAAAAAGGATGTCGATGTGTATACGTAAATTACTGACCGTATGCTCATCATGAGGTAGCTCAATATGTGTAAGTTTTAATTCTTTGATATTATAGTCTGAATCTCTAGTATCCATGGGCTCTTGGATACACTTCATTGTGCCCAGTTGCAATGCCGTTAGTTTTTTACCGTAAGAGCATCCCGTATCGATACCGTAAAAGTTTTCTCCTGAGACTACTTCATCAAAAACACAGTGCCCGAAGATATTGATAACTTCTCCATTTTGCCCCTCTATTTTATCAACTCTCATACCTTTTTCATAACGGTTTAGCAGATACTCTCTACGATAGTCTCGGTTGTCTCGGTGTGCATAAAAAGGCAGAGCAAAGCCATGGGTGATGAAGAAATTATCCCGTTCTAAATAGACGGGCAGATTCTTTACCCACTCAAGATGTTCATACATAGTTATATGGTCATCTTGATAACTTTGAAATGTTACCAGCCCACCATAACGCTTGTCTGAACTCCACAGTGAGTGTTTGTCATTAAAAATAGCATCCTCTAAATAAGTTTGCATGAGGTATTCATGATTTCCTTTGACGCAGTGGTAGCCGTTCTTTATGACAAGATCAATGACTTCTTTGGAGAAGTTTCCTTTATCACAAAGGTCCCCTACAAAAATGAGTTCTGCATCTTTAGGCAGATGTGCAATGAGATTCTGTAAGGTATGAAAGCACCCATGGACATCACCAATGACGTATGTATTCTCAAAATTCTTATTTTTGTGCATGAATACCTCCTTTTTTATTTGATTATAATCATTTTATGTGTAAATTCATAGTACTAGGATGTTATTTCATTTAACTATAACATGATGAACAGACAAAAGAATACTATGAATACATAGAAAGAAAGAGTAAAATAAAGAAAAAGGAGTCAATCATGTTAAAAGAAATTATATATACTGGATTAGGCGGTGCATTGTTACTAAAAGAGCGTGTGGATGAAGAGATAGATAAATTACAGGAAAAAGGTAAACTCAGTAAAGAAGATGCAGACACCTTTATGAAAAAACTCCAAACACGCGGTGAAGAGGAAGAAGAGAAAGTCAAAACACAACTAAAAGAAGCCCTTAAAGAAGTAATAGAAGAGATGGGTTTGGCAACCAAAGCAGATATTGAGGCTCTCAAAGAAAAATAGTGAGCACATTTAAACTCTATTCACCTTACCGAATATGGCGTGTCTTTAGTGTATTGCTCACGCTCTATATGCTTATTAGAAAACGTCAAAGATTTCTCTTCTTTCGGCCGCTCAGCCCAGAGAACTTACTAGAGAATATTACTCTTTTGGGTGCTAGTTTCATTAAGCTTGCACAGGTCCTTGCAACACGTAATGATTTCTTTCCTCCTGAGTATCTTGCCAAGCTTAAGGTCCTACACGATGAGCTTCCTGCAATGGACAGACAAACTATGCAGAGTGTATTTGACCGTGCATTTGAAAAAGATCCATTTTACCGTTTTGAAAAAGAGCCGATTGCCTCTGCCTCCATCGGTCAGGTACATGAAGCTTGGCTGGATGAAGACACGAAAGTGGCTGTCAAGCTCAGACGTGAGGGTATAGAAAAACAGGTGAAGGCAGATATCCGTATCCTTACGTTTTTTAATTCCCTTTTCAGACCGCTTTTCTCTCACTATACCAAGCACTCCATAGAAGCAGTCATCACTGAGTTTTCTTCTATGATACTCAAAGAAGTGAGCCTTAACCAAGAAAGAGCCAACCTCATAAAATTTTCTGAGACCTATGTAGATATGGATGTGGGATTTCCCACTGCTTACGATGGGCTAAGTTGTGATGATGCTTTGGTTATGAGTTTTGAAGAAGGCTTTCGTTTTGATGATGCGGAAGCACTGAAAGAGCATGACATCAATATCATCCCTTTGATAAAGACCTTAGTGAAATTCTATACAGAGCAGATGCTTGTAAGAGGATTTTTCCATGCTGATCCACATCCTGGTAACCTACTTGTCTCTAAAGAAGGTAAATTGATACTACTGGACTTTGGTATGGTTAAACGTGTACCTAACGATATGCGCATTGCTATCATCGAGCTGATCAAAGCAGCCCATGAACAAGACTATGAACGTTATGTGAGTGCAAGCAAACGTATGGGTACGGTAGCCTATGATGCACCAACAGCTGAACTGGCTGAGTTTACCGAACGTATGTTTGAGATCTTTAACAATGATGCATTGGACAGTTCGAGTATGCAGGACTTGGCATTTGAAGTACTGGAACAGACAAGAAACCTACCGTTTAAACTCCCTCAAGA
>JADGDL010000042.1 GCA_016744875.1 Sulfurovum sp. | reverse complement strand
TATGCATTCATACTAACGGCAAAAATATAGGCATGTACTTAATAATGTTGTGGATGGTTTAAAAGTAGAAAATAAATAGATTAAGTAGCAACCAGTTAACAAGGAAGGGGGAGGGAAGTTTAAAATGATTAAGTTTTAAAGATTTCTGGTTGCCATGTAGAAAGTTTACTTTGTTTACACTAATGGTTTGTAAATGGGATTGTAATTATGTTGAATTTATATATTGGTGGAGGTGTGGGGAATTGAACCCCAGTCCTAAAATAGATAGAACTATGACTCTACATGCTTAGTCAGTGTTGTTAATTTTGATCTGGTTTTGTACTACACTCAAAACTTTGCCAGACGAGCTAAGATTCTCACCCTGTGGCATAGCTTCCACGGGGCATAGTCATCAGATGTGATACCCCAAGTGCCGAAGCACCTCCAACTAAATGGAATCCGATTAAGATGACACTCCTCGGCAGGGCAGTCCTCCGCGTTAGCGGGGTTAATGACTTACGCTACTGCGTAAGCTGGACGGTAATCTGTGTTGTTTGCGTTTAAATGCGTGTGAGCCGCGTAACGGAATTGCTCAGTCCGACATGCACATAGCCCCGACTAATCCAGTCGAAACCAAGTCACCCCCAATATTGGAAAGTGGTGGATTCTATCACTTTTGCGTTATTTTGTCAATAGAAAGAACATTATACTGTCATGTAATGATATAAAATTTTTTATAGTATAATAAAATCAAAAAAGATAATCAATGAAAAGTGTCAATACTTATTATATAGATTTACCTACCTTACGATCTTTTGTTCTTGAACAAAAGATCGTAGATGACACCTCTTTATTGATACAAGTCTTTACTGCACAAAATAATAAAACATATATAGAAAAATTACTCACAGATCTTACCGATCTATTACCCAAAGCCCTTATCATTGGAAGTACAACTGATGGTGAGATCATGAATGGTGCGGTGTCAGTAGAAAAAACAGTATTAAGTTTCACACAATTTGAACATACAACGCTTAAAACTGCGTTCGCTACACATCAAAAAGATGGTTTTTTTTCTGGGCAGACGTTAGCCAAAAGATTGATAATGGAAGATACCAAACTTCTTATTGCGTTTGCAGATGGTCATCATACCAATGGGGAAGCATTTTTAGAAGGTATTGATACCGTGAACAGTGAGGTTTTGGTTGCAGGAGGACTAGCAGGAGATAATGCAAAGTTTATACAGACATATGTGTTTACCAAAGAGGGTATTGTAACACATGGTGCTGTTGCTGTGGCACTAAGTAGTAAACAGTTAAATGTCCATACAGACTATAGTTTTAACTGGCAGAGTATAGGAAAAGAATTAACGATCACCAAGGTAGAAAAAAACCGGGTTTTTACTATAGACAATAGATCTGCAGTCGATACATATAGTCATTATTTAGGAAAAGAGATGGCAGAGGGACTACCTGCTATTGGCATAGAGTTTCCTCTTATCTCAACACGCAATGGTATCCAGGTCGCACGTGCAGTCCTTGCAAAACATGATGATGGCTCACTGTCATTCGCGGGAAATTTACATCAGGGTGACAAGGTACAGTTTGGTTATGGGGATCCTCTTGAAATTTTAGAATGTTCAGATGAGGTTTTTGATAAGCTGAAAGAAAAACCTTCAGAGGCGATATTTATATACTCTTGTATGGCACGTAGACATTTTATGCCTGATCTGATCGAACAGGAAACATTGCCTTTACATCATATAGCACCAAGTTCAGGGTTTTTTACTTATGGTGAATTTTTTACTTCAAAAAATAAAGAGTTGCTAAATCAATCCATGACAGTTGTTTCCCTCAGTGAAGTGGATATGGTAGATGAACCAAATGCGGTGATGTTGCCTAAAAACAAAGTAACAACTACTTCTATCAATGCTTTGATACATTTGGTCAATATAACCAGTCATGAAGCGATGGAAAAGGAAGTGTTGCAGCAAGCACAAAATACATTTGAAACATTGTTTGAAAAATCTCCAGATGGTATCTTGCTTATTGAAAATGACAGGTTTCTTCAATGTAATCAAAAAATGATCGATATATTTGGCTATAGCTCTGAAGAAGCATTTTTAAATGCCAGACCTGATCAAATTTTTACTAGGAAACAACCTGATGGTGAACACTCTATTGTAAAGATCAATGAGATGAAAGAAATGGTACATATAGAGGGGCATCATCAGTTTGAATTTGTATTTAAAAAAGCAGATGGTGAGAGCATTTGGACAGATCTTATGCTTACGAGTATGGTGCTGAATGGTAGAGATATTATCTATGTGGTCTGTAGAGATATCTCTTCACGAAAAGAGATGGAGCTTGAGTTATCACGCCAAAAAAGTGTACTTTACTATCAAGCCAACCACGATACACTGACAGGACTTCCAAACCGCATACATTTTAAAAATGAGTTAAAAAAAGAACTTCAAAAAACAGCCAAACTCAAAACAAAGTTGGCATTGATGTTTATTGACCTTGATCGATTTAAAAAGATCAATGATTCTCTGGGACATGATATAGGAGATAAAGTGATCCATATCATTGGTGAACGTTTAAAGCGAAGTATACGTAAAGAAGATATGGTTGCACGTTTGGGTGGGGATGAGTTTTTATTGATGTTGAAAAATGTTAAAAGAGATGAAGATATTTTGATGGAAGCCCAGCGTATGCTTAAAATTATTGAAGAACCTATTGCTGTAGAGGATTATACTCTATACTCTTCTGCCAGTATTGGGATATCCTCTTATCCAGAGGATGGTATACATGAAAATAACCTTCTCAAATATGCAGATACCGCGATGTACAAAGCAAAAGAAGAGGGTGGGAACAACGTTCAGTTTTATCGGTCTGAAATGACCAATACGGCGTATGAACATGTGATGATGGAGAGGGATCTGCGTGAAGGTATACTGGCTGATGATCTGGAAGTGTATTATCAGCCACAGATCGATGTACAAAATGATATGATCATAGGTGTTGAAGCTTTGGTGCGCTGGCATCATCCCATAGTTGGTCTCTTATCTCCGGATATCTTTATCCCTTTAGCAGAAAAAACAGGTCTTATCGTAGCACTTGACCTATGGGTCATGAAAACTGCTATGCGTCAAGTGGCACAGTGGCATACTGAAGGACTTAACCCAGGTAATTTGGCATTAAACATGAGTATGAAACAGTTAGAGTCATTGAGTTTTGAAGAAGAAGTACATAACAACCTTAGTCTGTTCAGCTTCAAAAAACAATGGCTCACCTTTGAGATTACGGAAACAGAAGTGATGAAAAAACCTGATGAAGTGATCGCGATCTTGGAGACTTTGCATAACCTGGGTATCTCTATTGCCATTGATGATTTTGGGACAGGATATTCTTCTTTGTCCCACTTAAAACGTTTACCTATCGATAAGTTGAAGATTGACAAAACATTTATCAATGATATCCCTGGTGATGAAGATGCTCTCGCAATCGTTAAAACGATCATAGCACTTGCTGAAACACTAAACTTGGATGTGATCGCTGAGGGTGTAGAAGATGAAGTGCAAAAAGAGTTTCTCATAGAAGAGGGATGTGATGTACTACAGGGGTATTATTATAGCAGACCGTTACCTGCAAATGAGATGAAAGAGATGCTGTTAGCGCAGAAGAAATAAGCTTAACTCCTACACTGAAACTTCTAGTATATTCTTTGGATCAATGTTCTAAACTTGCGAGTAAAGAGGCAGCAGATCCAGCCTTTTCGTTATGTGGCTGGTAAAGATAGTTATGTACTTTACTTGGAACCTCACTTGGAACACTCACTGTTTCAAACTCTTCTTTTGCTAACTGCTTTGCTTTAAAAAGTGCCATTTGTACACGTGAATAGAAGTTGGCTGCTCCCTCTCCTGAAGTTTCTATGCTTAGAAAGTTTGCTTCGGGAAAACGGTTGGTAACTAAAGACTGTACCCCATCTGATACAGAAGAAGAAGGCATACACCCAAAAGGTTTCACTGAGATGACAAGGTGTGAAAGATTGTGTTTCACAGACTCTATGAGATGAGCCACCTCCAAGTGTCCTTCACCTCCTTCACATTCAAGCGTAAAATACTCTTTAGCTAAAGAAGCCAGTTGATCCATATCTGGTATCTTATAATCATGTAGACCTAAGGCTTTGGCATAGAGTGTAAAGTGTGTTTTAAAGGCAAATTTGGTGAGTTTTATCAGTACCCTGGTTTTGACATTGGAAAAGTCTACTTTTTTTGCACCCTCATCTGCCAATTCTTCATCTTTATGCAGCTTGTACTCTGCTTCCCAAATACTTAACATGAGACGGTTTATGAGAGGTTGGGGGATACATTCTGCTCCTTCTGCTTCCAGGAATCTATGTAGGTTGTAGTTCCCATCCCCTTCTGTCATCGCTGCCCAAAACTCTCCCATGACCATTACTTTTGCTTTTGGCTGAAGACGGTCAAGTTCTACCTTTCCTAGAACACCTCTACATTTCCAAAGTGTTTTCAAAAGGTTTCTTTTCTCCATAAAAGCTTCTGAAATGAGTACTCTACAGTTTTCCATAGCCATATCCACACTCCCTTTTTCTACTTCGTAAGGACGCATTTTATAGCCTAAGAGGTTAAGTATATCACCTATGAGTACCGCTTTAAGAGGAGGGATGAAAAATGATGGGGAAAAGCTTACTACATCATTGGAAGCTTCTTGCTGGTTCAGGCCTTTGTTATGTTCAAAACTAGCTACACGGAAACCATCAAAGCCTGCATCGCTTAAAGCCTTTTTATACTCTGTAATATACATACCAAAACGGCAGGGTCCACACCCCGCAGCAGTAATGAAAATATAATTTTTTACTATCTCTTCTGTACTGATACCTTTGTCATCACGTAAGGTTTGTAAGTATTTCACCAAATTTCCTACAGTAAAATAGGTAGGGTTACACTGACCACGGTTACCAAACTCTTTTCCTTTTTGGAACGATTCAAAATTTGGGTTAGGAAGGGCAATGAAGTTCTCACCTATAGACTGCAAGGCTGCCTGTATGAGTTTATCTTGTAAAATGGTCAGACCACCTACAAGCATAATGGTATCTTTTTTCTCTGCATAGACCATGGGTTCTTTAGGAATGTCTCTCCATTGTGTTGCATTTTGATTGATGAAAGAAAGGTCACCGTTTTTATCTGTCATTTTTACTGTGTTACAGGCTATACTCACACTAGTTCCTTTTCGCTTAAAGTATTTAGTTTTTCGTGTACTGATAATTGCGTATTACTACTTGATAATTGGTTTTTATATTGCTCAAGTGTATAAGCAAAAGTCTTCACACGGATCTTAATCGATCCACCCGGTTTATTGGCATCTATGTCATGTAAAGTAAGATGAGGTGTACGAGATGCTCCCAGTATCTTGTCTATGATAGAATAGGTTGGTGCATCGTGTCCGCATTTAAAGCTGCTGAGATCAAGTACAGCCACATTTGGATGACGTGATGCAAACTTTGCTGCCCAGACCTTTTGTGTGGAATTTGTCGAATAGTTCTCTTCCCATACATCACGAATGTCATAGGCAGATTCTACGATTCCTTCATTGATATCGTTATGGAAATAGTGAGAGAGATACGTTTCATCTTTAGGTATGGCACGCATAGAGAGTGTTTTAAATCCCAGAGATTGAAACTCATCAAGTACTTCATGGTTAAGCCCTGGGTCAGTATGGTAGGGACGTCCAAGAAGTAAGATGACGATCTCATTATTACGTACTGCATCATCGAGTACTTTTCGTCCTTCTTGCATGATCTGTATATCATTTTCTTTGAGCGCTTTCCATGCCTGATCTACGGCCCAGTTGTTTTCATCTTCTGTGATACGTAGCCTTGACCCCCATGTTTTATAGAGTTGTTTTTTAAGGAGATCATGTCTGTCAAAGTTGAGTGCGTCTTCAACATAATCGATATTTTTTTCTGCAAAAAGGTTACGCTCTTTGGTAAAAGCAGAGTAGACCACCTTGGGCGTACCGGAGATAATGGGACATGAGGTCTGCCCCATAGTATGTTTTACATATCCGGGGAGTTCCGTGACAGCAGGGAACCACATATACTCGAAGTTTTTTCTGGCAAATTTTTTCTCATAGAGTAGGGCATAGACATGAGATTGTGCTACTTTAGCGGGATAACAGGAATCAACAGAACCATATTTGGCACCTTCAAGATACATGTCTTCATTGGAGAAGTCGGAGAAATGTATGTTGTTGTCACTCACTCCTAATGCTTCTAGGTAAGTGCGTAAGAAAGGTGCCAGCGAGTAAATATTCAGTACTTTAGGAATGGCGACCTTGACATTGCGTCTGTAGTTTTTGTCGTGTATAGTGGAGCATTGAAAGTTTCTATGGACTTGTTTTCTAAGGGTTGGTCCCCAGCCTCCAAGGGTTATCTTTATCTGTTGTTCTGTAATCTTTGTAGTGTCACTTGGACTTGCTTCTAAAGTATATGTGGATCTAAAAAGATCGATAGATTCTTTTTTGACAAGGTTTGGTGTATTTTCCTGTAAAGACTTTCTGGAATCTTTAAGTACTTTGAGTGCTTCGTGTGACTCTACTGTACCCTCTTCACAAGAGAACCCGGCGATGTAACGTACCGTGTTAGAACTTGGTGTCTGCGTGTCTATAAAGGTACGAGAACAGTTGATACTACAGAAATTACAGCGTGTGCTTTCATCAGTTTTAGAAGTGTAGGTCATTTGCAGTGCTGCCTGTAAGCCTACAAAAGTAGCTTTTCCTCTTTGCTGTACCACATCTTTAGCTTCTATAGCCGCACCATAAGCACCTGCTTCTCCTGGATGAGGATGTACATCTACTCTTGCATGTGGGACCTTATCTTTGATGTAGTCCACCTGAGCTTTAAGTGCTGCCTGGTTATATTGTGTACCACCCTGAAGTACAAAGTGGTCTCCAAAAGCTGCAAGGTTTGGTGCCTGTACTACATACTGCCATACATTTTTAGGTAGCACTTTAGAGATACCTGCAAAAAGTTCTTCTTTACTGTATCCCTCTTTTTGGAAGTTTACTCTGTCTGTGTCAAGAAATACTGCACAACCATAGTTGAACATAGGCGCCTGTTTGGCGGCAAAAGCAACATCTGCAAAACCTTCGACAGGTACACCAAACTGTTTTGCCATAGATTGAAGCAGTGTTCCGTTACCTGCAGAACATTGGTTAGAGAGACGAAAGTTCTTCATCATACCGTTTTCCATAAAAAGTACTTTGATATCCTGTCCACCAATATCACAAATGACATTGATACTCTCTCCAAATGCCATTTGTGCAGATTTCATATGGGCGATGGTCTCGATGATATTTGCATCAGCTCCCAGTGCCCCTTCAAGTACATCTGCAGCATACCCTGTTACCCCAAGACCTTTAACGTCGTAGTAACCATAAGGGTCTTGTGCCTGTATCTTTTCAAGTAATTCCAAGGTGTCTGCTATGGGGTTCCCTTTGGAGAGTTGATATACCTTTAAAAGAAGTTCTCCCTTTGCATCACAAAGAACTGCTTTTGAAGAGGTGGACCCTCCATCTATACCCATGAAACAGGTTGTCTTTTCTGTAAGTACAGGTGAGGCAAAAGGTTGGATGGCATAGTCATTTTTAAATGCTTCCAACTCTTCATCACTTTGGATAAGCGGGCTGTCATTGTTCTCATTTTGTGTAGTACCACCGGTATCTACAAGGGTTTTGAGTTGTATGAGTCCAGTAAAAGGTTTATCATGGTTTGCTTCACCCTCTCCGAAGATAACTGCACCCAGTGCCGCATAGTATTGGGCATTGTCAGGCACATTGATGAGTTCTGAAATGTTACCTTTGTCATAGATTATGCCTCGCTCATCCCAAAGCTCAGTGATACGCATACGCCAACACTCTTGCAGGAATGGTAGATAGGTATTTGGACCTCCTAAAAGTAAGACCTTAGGCATGAGTGTATTGCCCCGTGTGAGTACGGTAAGATTTTGCATAACGATGGCATCAGCCAAAGAGTTCATGATCTCATCTGACGGTACAGAGGTTTTCACAAGATTTACGATATCTGTCTCTGCAAACACACCACATTTAGCGGCTACATGATGCAGTTTGTCCGTCTGAAAAGAGAGTTTTTGTATATCCTTACTCTCCATACCTACTTTCATGGTACATTTTTCTATGGTGGCACCCGTACCTGAAGCACACTTGTCATTCATAGAAGTAAGGACTGATCTCTTACCATCTTCACTCTGCTTAAAGTGTATGATCTTTGCATCTTGACCACCTAGTTCAACGACTGCTCTTACATCAGGATGGTGATGCTCTACTGCAAGGACTACCGCATTCACTTCCTGCACAAAACGTGCATTGATAGTAGGTGCGATACGTGTTGCTCCAGAACCGGTGATGTAGACTTTGTCTATCTTGTTGTAATAGTCCGGATGTACGTGTGAAAGTGTTTCTAAAAGTCTTAAGAGGGTAGGTGCTTGTTTTGTATCATGCGGAGTATATGCTTTGGCTAAGATATTAAAGTGTTCATCACAAAGTACATATTTGACGGTGGTTGAACCTATATCGATGCCCAGACTATATGTATCCAACATCACTTTGGTCATGATGTCTCTTTTTTCTTACTTGTAAATGCCCAGAGTATCCATAGAAGACCTATGACAATAAAAGGCATACTCAACATCTGTCCTGTGGTAAAGTCAAGTTCAGTAGTGTAATGTGCCTGTCTTGTTTTGGTGTATTCGAGTAAAAAACGAAGTGTAAACATATAGCTTAAAAAAATACCCGGGAGTATTTTTGTAGCAAAAGAGAACGAGACTTTACGGTAGATAGTGACAAGTATCACTAGAAGAGTAAGATAAGCAAATGCCTCATAGAGTTGTACTGGATGGCGTGGTACCATATCGACACGTTCAAAGATGATCGCCCATGGTTTGTCAGTAGGAAGACCAAGTATCTCAGAGTTAAAGAGGTTTCCAAAACGTACAAATGCTGCTGTCAAAGCACCAGCGATAGCTACTCTTGAGAGTAACCACATATACGATTCATCATAGCGTTTTGCAAAAATGTAGAGTGCAAGCATAGAACCAATAAGTCCTCCATGGCTGGCAAGTCCACCTTTCCATACTTTCAGTATCTCAAGTGGATTACTGAGATAAAACTCCGGCTCATAGGCCAAACAGTGCATGAGTCTGGCACCGATAACCGCACCTAACATAAGATAGAGGATCATGTTGTCCACGACTACAGGATCTTTGCCTTCTCGCTTATAGATCCATGTAAGTATGATTGCCCCAAGAAAGAATGAACCTACAAAAAGAAGCCCATACCAACGCAATTGTAAGGGTCCAAGTTCTAAAAGTATAGGATCGACGTTCCAAATAAAGTATTCCATAAAATAAGTGCCTTTTGTAATTAGGAGCATTATACTCTAAATTATTTATAGGTTTATTTTTTCTTTTATCTCTTTAGCAATAGCAGATATCTTTGTTATTTTTTGTGTATCTGTGAGCGATTCATCGAGTAATACTTTCACAAATGCAGAACCGACAATGACACCATCTACACCTTTTACTTTTTCCTGAGCCGTATTTTCATCTACTCCAAAGCCTACATAGACAGGTGTTTGTGTATATTTTTTTATATCTGTAATGATCGGTTGAAGATCTTCACTTTTTCCTGCTCCGGTAATGCCGGCATACGCTACAAGATAGATGAATTTTTTCGCATCTGTAACGATCTCTTTGATACGTGCTTCTGTATCTGTCGGAGCGATGAAGTCTATGAGGCTGAGACCTGCTGCTTCCACTGCTGGTTTATAAGGTCTTGCCTCTTCGAAAGGAAGATCGGGAATGATGAAGCCGTTAACACCAACTTTGTTCGCCTCAGCGATGAAGTTATCCATACCTCTATGGTAAAAAGGGTTAAAATAACCCATCCAAAGTGTATCTATGTGAGGTGTTATCTTGGCAGAGGCATCAAAAAGATGTTCTAGTTTGAAACCATTTTGCAGGGCTTTGAGGTTGGCTTTTTCGATCACAGGACCATCTGCAACAGGATCAGAGAAGGGCATACCCAGCTCTAAAGTATCAACACCTGATTGGGCTAAAGCAAGGGCAGCATCTACGGTAAACTCCAAAGAGGGGAACCCTGTGGTGATATATGCGACTAAATTTTTCAATGAGACTCTTTTTATATTATAGTTTAGACATTATATGATAAAATGAGTAAAAATATAGACGGGATAGTAAAAATAGATGAGTATTCATACCCCTAAAATTGACAAAAAAGTAACTTTAACAACGATAGCCAAGATGAAAGGCGTAGAACCTATCACTATGGTTACAGCATATGATGCACTCTTTTCACAGCTCTTTGACGGTGAAGTAGAGATGATACTTGTGGGTGACAGCCTGAACATGAGTTTTCTTGGTAAAGAAGACACGCTAAGTGCAACTATGGATCAGATGATCTATCATACGCAGGCAGTATGTAACGGTGCACAACATTCAATGATAGTACTTGACATGCCTTTTGGGACATATAGTACAGAAGAGATCGCTTTAAAAAATGCAACAAGAGCCTATCAGGAAACTACTGCACAGGCAGTAAAAATAGAAGGTGGGAAAGAGAGAGCACATATCGTGGAGGCTTTGACGAAGAACTCTATTGCTGTACTTGGGCATATAGGGCTTATGCCACAGTTTTTAAGATCTGAAGGTGGCTATAAGGTACGCGGTAAAGATGCAGAAGATATTGCAACGCTGGTCGAAGATGCAAAAGCTTTAGAGGCTGCAGGTGCATTTGCTATCGTGGTTGAGGGTGTAAAGCCTGATGCAGCCAAAGCGATCACAGCTGCTATCTCTATCCCAACGATAGGCATAGGGGCAGGAAATGCCACAGATGGACAAGTACTTGTCTGGTCAGATATGTTCGGTTTCTTTGAATCCTTTAAGCCGAAGTTTGTCAAAGAGTATTTTGATGGTGCAAAACTTGTGCGTGAGGGATTAGAAACCTATAGAAACGAAGTTAAGGGAAGAGAATTCCCTGGTGAGGATCACACGTATTAATGGAACGCATGGTTGAGATAGAACGTTTTGATGAAGAGGTTTCGTATGAAGTAACGCTACGTCCCTCTTCATGGGATGAATACATTGGACAAGAGAAGATCAAAAAGAATCTTAAGGTGTTTATCGAAGCGAGTAAAAAAAGAGAAGAAGCTTTGGATCATATACTCTTTTTTGGACCTCCCGGTCTGGGTAAAACAACCATTGCAAACATCATCTCCACAGAAATGGGTGCAAACATAAAAACCACTGCAGCTCCGATGATAGAAAAGGCAGGAGATCTTGCAGCCCTTTTAACCAATATAGAAGAGGGTGATATCTTATTTATTGATGAGATACACCGTATGAGTCCTGCTATCGAAGAGATACTTTACCCTGCGATGGAAGACTTTCGTTTAGATATCATTATAGGTTCAGGACCTGCTGCACAAACTGTGAAGATAGACTTACCACGCTTTACGCTTATAGGTGCAACCACAAGAGCAGGGATGCTTTCAAATCCTCTGCGTGAGCGTTTTGGTATGCATTTTAGAATGCAGTTCTATACACCTGATGAGCTTGCAAAGATCGTCACACAGGCATCACATAAATTAGAGAAGGTTGCGCAAAATGATGCTGCTTCTGAAGTAGCAGGTCGTAGCCGAGGCACACCAAGAATCGCACTACGACTACTCAAAAGAGTTCGGGATTTTGCTGAAGTTGAAGATGAATCTGAGATCACACTGTCTCGTGCAAAATTTGCTCTAGATGAGTTGGGTGTCAATAACCTTGGTTTTGATGAACAGGATATACAACTTCTTGAATTACTTGTATCTGCTAAGAATAAACCTATGGGTCTTAGTACTATAGGGGCAGCACTCTCGGAAGATGAAGGAACCATCGAAGACGTGTTAGAACCATATTTGATCGCAAATGGTTACATCGAGAGAACTGCTCGTGGACGTATAGCAACACAAAAATCATATGAACATTTTAAGCTTGGCGGTGATCAAGGACTGTTTGATGACTAAAAGTAATCTTATCATTACGGCATTATTCGTTCTCGCACTTATCGCAGCATATTCAGTCTATCAACCTTTTTTACTCTCCTTGATGGTTGCTATATTGCTCAGTATGGCAACATTCAACCTTACAAAAAAATTGGTAGATTACTCAGGTTCCACACACATCTCATCTTCGATCTCAACCATACTGTTGTCACTGCTTTTATTTGCACCTATTGTTTACCTGGCAACGATCGGTGCAGAGTACGTTTCTCATCTTGATGATACTGTTATTACTGATACTCTCAATACTGTAAAAATATTGATGGCAAAAGTACCTTTTTTCAATGGTATTGCAGAGCAATACCTCAATGATGAGAAGATAGCCTCTTATATACATGAATCAACAACATACGTAACTGTAGCAGGTGGTGCAGGGTTAGGATTTATGAAAAATATGTTTTTTGTAGTGGTCTTTTATTTTTTTATTAACTATTATGGCACATATTTTTTTGATATGGTTTTAGAAATGTTACCCGTATCTGCTGCAAAAGGTTCAAAGATGATGCAGGAGATCTCTGCTACGATGGAGATCGTCTTTTATTCGGTGATCGTTACAGCGATATTTGAGGGTTTTCTTTTTGGTTTTATAATGAGCGCTTTTGGTTTTAACGGTCTCTTTTTTGGCGTGATCTACGGTTTTGCTTCACTTATCCCAATAGTGGGAGGCATAGTGGTTTGGGCACCGGTTTCCCTTTATGCCTGGACAAAAATAGATACAAATACCGCACTCATCATTGCAGGATATTCGATTATCGTGATCTCGATCATTGCAGATACGTTTATCAAACCTATGATCATTAGTGTTATTAAAGTAGACTTCTTGAAGAGTACAGTAGAGATCAACTCTATGGTGATCTTCTTTTCGATTATTGCAGGTATGAGCACCTATGGTTTCTGGGGTATGATCCTGGGACCTGCCATTACCTCATTTTTGATAGCGATCACAAAAGTCTATTTGGACTATACTGAAAAATAGCGTGAATATAAAGGATAAAATATGATCAAAATACTTATAGTAGAAGATGACCCGGAATTAGCACTTATCTTAACCAATTACCTTACCAAGTATGATATGGAGGTCATAGGTGCAGAAGATCCATATATAGGTCTCTCACTCCTTACTCAACATAAGTTCGACCTGATCATTTTGGACTTGACACTGCCCGGTATGGATGGTTTGGAAGTGATCCCTAAGATACGTGATATAAGCAATATTCCTATTATTATCTCTTCAGCAAGAGATGACATTACCGATAAAGTGATCGGTATGGAGCGTGGTGCAGATGATTATATGCCAAAACCGTATGACCCAAGGGAACTTGTGACACGTATCAAAACGATCTTAAGACGTACACACTCTGTAGATGAAAAACCAGCAGAAGTAGAAGAGATCTTTGTCGCTGATGATAAAGCAAGAGAGATACGATTTCAAGGTAAACCCCTTTCACTTACTGCAGCCGAGTATGATATCTTAGGTATGTTGCTACAACATAAAAACGGTTCGGTCTCAAGAGAGCAACTTCTTTACGAAAGTGAACATATCGATGATGACTCTTCCATTAAGAATATCGACGTGATCATCTCTCGTATACGGCATAAGATCGCAAAGATAGATCCCGATAATATATATATCAAACCGATCCGTGGTGTAGGATATCTCTTAACTGACCGTAGATAGGTGGTAGTGTAAATTATGAGAAACTTATCGGTAACGACCTTTATACATATTCTTTTTTCTGTAGCGATCGCTATTTTGATCGCTACATTTTTACTTTTTCTCTCTTGGGATAAAGACAGACATAAGATCGAAGAGTATAAACGATATCAGCTTGTTTCTATTACATTCCTTTCAAACCTTAAACATCAATCCGATGACGAAGAGCTAAACAAGCTTTATAAAGAACTGCGTGTAAAAGCTGTACCGAAAGCACGGGTTTCTGCAGTAAAAAAAGCTATAGAAAACGAGGGTGAGACCGTTTTTACTGGTGGTTCAGCATTGGGACAGGTAAGAGTATTTAAGCTGGAAGGCAAACACTATATCTATGTGCAACGTATGGAACATAACCTTATGTTGGAAGATGCCAGACCCGAAAATTACTATTTTGAGATCGCTATAGCATTGGGTGTATTCCTCATTGGGGTACTTCTTTTGCTCTATCTGGCAGTGCTTAAAAAACTATATCCTTTAAGAACCTTACATAAACAGATACAGAGGTTTGCTCAGGGAGATATGCAAACACGTATCAGTTACAAGTATGATGATGAGATCGGTAAGATCGCACAGAGTTTTGATGATGCCATTATTCACATTAACCAATTGAGTGCTTCTAAAAACCTTTTCATGCGTAACTTGATGCATGAGCTTAAAACACCTATAACCAAAGGGCGTATCGTGGTTGAGATGTTAGAAGATGAAGGTACGAAAAAAGTGCTTGTACGTGCGTTTGAACGTATGAATGAACTGATCTCAGAGCTTGCTGAGATCGAACGAGTAACCACACAGAGTTTTGAACCCAATTTCGAATATGTTACGATGAATGAACTGATAGAAAAGAGTCAAGAGTTATTAATGGTTGAACGTGGTCTTGTGAAGTTGGAAGTAGAGAACAGGGCATTAACAACAGACATACGACTGATGACACTGGCCATTAAAAACCTGCTTGATAATGGTATAAAGTACAGTAATGAAAAATGTGTGCTTTTACGTACAAAAGGCAAGCAGATCGAGGTTATTTCAGGGGGAGATGCTCTTCAACATCCGCTATCATACTATACAGAACCTTTTTCCCAAGAAGAAAAAAGAAGTGCCGGGTTTGGACTGGGACTTTATATTGTTCATAGTATTTTGGAAAAATTAGGGTATGTTTTGGATTACAAACATGAAGATGGAAGCAATATCTTCATGATCGTCCCTAAAGGGGAGTGGAAACTTTAGTTTTTCTCTTTTAATGCTTCTGCGATAAGTTCCAAAGGGTTCTTAAAGATCGTCTCTACATCGGCATTGTTCAATGCTTCAGAGAGCTGTACTCTACAGGCAGAACATTCAGCGCTTACATAATGAGCCTTGGTCTCTTTGATCATCGCGGCTTTTGGTTTCCCTGCAGCTTCAGCAAAGTGGAACTTCTCTGTCTGCATCGTGACCCCACCAAATCCACAACATCGGTTTGGATCGGACATTTCTACCATAGGGTAGTTTGGTGCAAGAAGATTACGAGGTTGTTCATAAATGCCTTGCACTTTTCTTGCATGACAAGGATCATGGTATGTGACTGCCTCATCAAACTTTTGACCTTTATCTTTGAGTATTTGCTGTAATCCAGTGTTATCATCGAGCCATGCTGTGGCCATATGGATCTTTTGGGCAACTTTTATTGCTCTTTCTTTCCATTCTGGCATGTCATGGTTCTCAAAAAAGACTTGCCAGTCATGTTTAACCATAGCTGAACAGGTTGCTTCAGGTATAAGCATGGCATCACATTCATCCATAAAGCTTTCAAAGTACTCTATGTTCTTTTTTGTCATATATTCTACAGAACTTACATCTCCTGTAAAGTATGCCGGTGCACCACAACAGAGTTGGTCTTTTGGTATAAAGATATCAATATTCAGCTCTTTGAGTATTTCTACCAGACTGTCACCTATCCCTACGTAGTTATAGTTTGCCAAACATCCTATAAAAAGTGCAACACGCTGGGTCTTTTCTTCTTGCACAGGTGCGGGTATCTCTTCAGGATAACTGTTTAGGAAGCTTACTTTTGCCATGGAAGGAAGAAGCCTTCCTTTTTTAACCATAGGCAGTGAAAATCTTGCTCTAAGTCCTCTGTCTTTTGGATCTTCTGCAAGGGCACAGGTCTTAAACATATATCCAAACTTCATGACAAAGTCCATGATCTTACGATTACGAAGTAAAAAGAAAAAACCACGTTTGAACCATGCGATGCCAAATTTATCGGCGATGTCTGCACGGACCTCTTCTATGACCATATCTGTAGCTAGTGAGTTTGGACAGACATCTACACAGTTGGTACATAAAAAACAGGATTCAAAAATGTTCTTTGCATTTTTATCTAGCTCGAGGTTCCCTTGTTGGTAGGCACCAAGAAGCTCAATAAAACCACGTGGAGAGGTGGTCTCATCAGGGTTTACCTGGTGGATAGTACATACGGGAATACACTTACCACACTTGATGCAGTCGTCGCTTGTTGCTGAGAAGTTAAAAATGTCGTCTATTTTTTTACTCATCTTTTTCTTTCTATTTTTTCTTTAGTTATAGCTAGTATATCTCTAAAAGTCAATGATTTTTTAGTCGTTTCTTTGACTGTCAAGCCAGACCATGATGCCTTTTTGGGCGTGTAGTCTGTTTTCTGCTTCTGAAAAGATGACCTCTTCGTGTTTTTCGAAGGTCTCTTCACTGACTTCGTAGCCTCTGTAGGCAGGGAGACAGTGTAGGAAAATGGCATCTTCTTTTGCTAAGCCCATCAAGTTTTCATCTACGATGTAGCCTTCAAAGGCTTTCATACGTATCTCTTTTTCATCTTCCTGACCCATAGAGACCCACGTGTCAGTGGTGACCACATCACAGTCTTTGACTGCTTCTTTGGGATCATTACCAAAGGTGATCTTTGCACCGCTTTCTTTGGCTATCTCAAGAGCTTCTGAGACAATGCCTGCATCACACTCATACCCTTTTGGTGTAGCAACTCTCAGTTCAAAACCAAGTTTTGCTGCGAGCATAAGCCATGAGTGGGTCATGTTGTTCCCGTCACCGACATACGCTACTACAGGGTCTTTGTCTTTACCACACTCTATCATGGTCAGGTAGTCTGTCATGAGTTGTACAGGGTGGTAAGAGTCTGTAAGTCCATTGATAACAGGTACTTTGGAGTATTTGGCAAACTCTTCAAGTT
>JADGDL010000041.1 GCA_016744875.1 Sulfurovum sp. | reverse complement strand
TGGGCTGTAAATACACATGAAGATACCATTGTTAAGGCACGTTATACATATGATGGAGTACCCTCGGGTCTTGCGGTAAATCATATGCTGGCACTTTTACTTACCAAGAAAAGTATACCAGAGGTAGATGGCATCTCTTACATAGCTTTAGAAAAGTTTTTACGTGACAACCCTAAGATAGAAGCTCTTCCTTCTTCTGAAAGATATGCTATAACATTTGCACTTGATGCAGCTAAACTGGCGGTTAAAGAGTATATTAGTAAATCGTTAAGCCATGAAGAGGAAACCATACCATGTAAAGACAGTCCAATGAGCAGTGCCTCTATAAAAGAGTCTATAGCCTTGCACAATATTGAGACGCTTGAAACACTCGTGGAATATACAAAAGCAGGATCATCAGACAGCAGTTGTAAAGAAAACCTTTTAGCGTCAATAGATGCACAACAAAAAGCTTTGGCAGAACAACTAGAAGCAGAGAATAGTCTATCTGAAGCACCTTTTAAAGATTTAAGTCCTGAACATAAAGTGGTTGCTGTTGAGATCGCGATCGATAACACTGTGAGAGATTTTCTCATTATGGATGGTGGGGATATAGATATACTTAATGTTAAAGAAGATGGTGATATGTATGTAGTTTACATTAGTTATCTTGGTGCTTGTAGTAGCTGTTCGAGTTCAGGTACGGGTACACTCTATGCTATACAAAATGCATTGAGAGACAAACTTGATCCAAATATACATGTAGTTGCCATTTAATTAATGCCTAAAGGGAGAAGTTTAGGCACTTTTTAAGAGCTATACATTATTTATGGCTCTCTTACTTAAGTCTGCTTACTTTAACTCTCAGGACATTCATTACACTCATTAAAAATTTCTTCCATGCCTTCTACAGCTATGATTTCTTTACCACATTTTTCCATTGACTTTTGAAAGCTGTCCGTTACTTTACCTTCTGCATCACAATAGACTATGAGCATACGGCAGTATCTACTTATGGCTTGTGAAGGTATTTTTGAAGTATCTTCTACTATTTTCTCTGCTTTTTCAAGAAACTTTTTTGTACATTCATCTGATTTGTCTTGCAAATTCATATTTAACCCTTTAGTCTTTCTAGGCGTAGTTTAGCAGAAGATAGGTTAATGTGTAAAAATAAAACTTCGATGTATTATTTTCTCTTTTTATCACTTGCGAGAATAACAATGAGACTTATAAAAGGAACAAGTATAAAAGTAGCCATCGCAAAACTTTCTTTTGTACTGATCGTAGTCATGTCAAAATATAAAAATATGGTAAAAGCCATGAGGGCTAGGTTAGCAAAGATAGCTATACTTTTCATAAGTATCCTTTGTGTTATTAATATATTTAAAGTTTAGCACGGTATTGCTTTGTATTTACCGTTATCCCAAAATAGTATGAGTTACTACTGGTTGATCAAATACTTAAAGTATTCTCATTATAGTCTTATATCAAGATAAAAGTAAAAATTAGTTTGATTCTCTAATGCGTTTACATTCACTAGCGATTTGATCAATATCTTCTTCAGTTAGCACACTTTCTGCTACTAATAGCGTTTTAAATATCTTCATTTTTTCCTCGTAAAGTTCATTATTAGTTTTAATGGATAATTCTAATGACTTACAATACTCTTCCGTATAACCTGCCAATTTTGGATCAGTCAAAAAGTTCTCACCTAATACTTCCAGTAATATCTCTTTACATGGTCTCATTCGATCTCCTTTATTACATACAAGTGTATCAGAGAAAAATAAAAGGTATACGAATAGCTACTATGAAGAGGTAAGATCTTTAAGTTAATGAAAGTGGTCATTTTTGAGATAAAAAAATTTTCAAAAAGACCTTATCATTATTATCTAATTATCTTATACTTTTTCTATAACTTAATAGCGAAAGATTAAAAATGAAAACTTTTTCAGGTAAATTAGTCCCATCTATACTTTCCATTGGAACTATTATAATATGGTTTCTAGGATTACAATTCATAGTAGCAGAAAGTTCTGAGGTACTTGTAAGAGGGTTGGCCTATATCATAAGTGCCCCATTTGTTATTTTTATACTAGACTACACAATAGAATAACGAAACAGAATTTTACCTCTTTGAGATATCAGTTACAGTCGTGCAATTTTATAACCAATATTGTTACTATTGATAATAAGATCTTTATGTAGTTTATTTCTGACTCTGAACATAAGTGACCTAAACGCGGCATCTCCTGCAGGTTCATTAGGCCATATACTGTATTCTATTTGATCGCGGGATATATAACTGCCTTTTTGTTGACAAAGTAGCGCTAGAAGATCTCTTTCTTTAGCAGTGAGGCTTACAATATCTTCTTTTAAGTAGAGTACCTTTTTTTCTATGTCAAAGACATATCCATATTTAAGCGTTATGAGTGTTAGCTTTTCTTCTTTACTCTCTTGAAGTGTGTGCTCAAGTGTTTTTGCTACATTCTCTATACTATTTAATTGTTCTTTGGTTTTAACATCTAAATTAGCTTTTTGTAGTGCCAGTTCAATGTTAGCGTGAAGTTCTCTCTCTTTTACGGGTTTAAGTAAATATCCATATGCATGGGAATCAGTTGCTTGTTTGATCGTAGAGAGTTCTGAATTTGCTGTAAGGAATATAATGGGTGTGTTAGGAATAGTATTCTTTAACTCTTTGGCCAATTCTATACCGGTTACAGAGCCTTTGAGATAAATATCCATCAGTATTAAATCAGGCTGAATTCCTTTTTCTAAAAGTGCCAAAGTTTTAGATCTATTTGGAGCGATACCACAAGGTTCATACCCTAATTCAATTAGCACTTCTTTTAAATTTATGGCAATAATTGATTCATCTTCAACAATAAGTATCTTTTTTTTGATCATGTTAACAATCCTCCGATCTCGGGAAAACAATTTTATATTCTACTCCATGAGGACCTGTGGTGTGTGACATCGTACCATCCAATTGATCCTCAACTATAGAATGAACCAAATTCATACCTATAGAGGGGGTTTCTGTGGAGTCCTGTGTAAGACTAAATCCATTCCCATTGTCTTTAATATAGAGTTCTATAAAATCATTATATTGATCCTCTATAATAAAAAGCTGAATAGAAAAAATATTATTTTTTCTATTTGTAAAGGCATATTTAAAAGCATTGACTGCCAGTTCATGGATGACCATGCCTATTTGAATACATTTATTGGAAGAAAAAAAGATGGACTCGATCTCAATTTCAAGGATGACAGGATTGATATTTGAAGTACAGGTTTGCTTAATATCATATACCAACTTATTAAGGTAGAGGGGGAGGTCTATGCGGGAAAGATTATCTCCCAAATAGAGAAACTCATGCACCAAGGCCATAGCGTGAATACGGCTTCTACTCTCTTGAAGTGAATTCTTAAGGATTATATCATCACTTCTTCTACTTTGCATATCAAGTAATGAGGAGATGATCTCCATATTATTTTTAACACGATGATGTATTTCTTTTAGAAGTACTTCTTTCTCTTTAAGTGACTTTTTAAGTTTTGCATTGGCATCTGAATATTTTTTTCCAAAGAGTCTCCTCTCTGTGATATCTTTAGTAAAAGCACAAATAATTTTTTCACCATTATAGGTAAATCCATGTCCCGACACTTCAATGGGATACATAGTGCCATTTTTTCTTTGATGTGTTGTTTCTGAAGACCATTTTTCTGTAGTGTAGACTTTCTTCATCAGGTTAGGAAGTTGTGCTTTCGTAAAGTTTTTGTCAATGTCTGAAAGGTACATATCTTTAAACTCTTCTTCTCTGTAACCTTCCATAAAACAAGTTGCCTTATTGACATAAACAAATTTACCATCTTCATTCAACCAAAATACCCCTTCTGGAGAATTATCTAATACCTCTTTGAAAACGATACACTGTTTGTCATCAAGAAAGTCTTGTGCTTCCATTCTATAACCTTAATTATTTAAGTAAATCAAAATTTATTATGTAGTTTATTAATACATAACTATAATTGAAGTATACGATTATTATACGATTATTATACTTTAAAATTATTATTTAGGCTAAAATATAATTAGTAAAGAAGAGACTTTGAGCACAGAAGTCTTTTCAATATAAAAAGATGAAGGTAAAAAATGAAAATTTAGTTAAGTAGTTCACTATATTTGTTTTATACACTAAATAGTTAGAGTCTTTCCTGTACTGAAAGACTAAGATTATTCTTGAAAAGTTCCCCATAAGAGGTTTTTAGATTAATCTCTTCATAGGCATCAACCAGGTTTTTGTTTTGTTTTAAAACCATAATGAGTATCTGCAATATTTTCCCCGCATCATTGGGTTTGACATGTGCAGGAGACTCCTTACTCAGTGTAAAGTGTCGATGTATCTTTTCTATTATCTCTTTATTTCTGATCTCAATAAAGACCGATTCCAAAGGAGATTTAAAGAACATGATATTATTTTTAATATCTAGAGAAGTATACATAGTATCTAGCCCATAGATCTTTTGAGAAAATGAATCAAAAAGATAAAGCCTTTTGTTGTAATTGTCATGAAATGTGTCATACAATAGTTCAAGAGTAGCTATTTTTTCTTCTTTTGTATAGAAGTTTCCTATCTCACTGAAACAGAAATAGAGTAATGATTTTATGTCATGCCACTCGTCACTTTTATACGCATAATTGAGCATCTTGTCTATACGCTCTTTTTTGAGTGCATCTACTTTACTGTTCTCTTTTTGTGCATAAAACTTTGGAGAGATAACATCTCTATAGACAGAAGCCGGAAATTTAGGATGGATAACCAAACGTTGTTCGGATTCATTTTTTAAAATATATTTTAATCTGCCCTCATGGTTTGCTTCTATGATCTTGACGTCTTTTGTTGGAATAGAAGTAATGATATCTAGAAATTCTTCTTTTTCACAATTCTCGTTCCAAATCTCATCAGAATACCTGAAAAAAGAGGATATATGCTCTAAAACTTCTTTTTTAGGGGTTACTTCTACCTCTCGATATATCCAAGAACTAACTGTTCTCCTGTCTTTTTTTAGAATATTGGCAAACTTTGACATACTAAGTTCTGAACGTTGATATATTTCAATCATTTTATCTATGCTATTCATATACAAATGGAATATCTCCTATAAAAAACTATAATAATTGTACAATTTTTATACATAATGTATACTAAATATGTAATAATAATTTTTATGTATAAAAGAAAAAAATTTTAATCGTTTTTTATACTATTTATTTATCCATAGCTATGGTATACTTTTTTAAAAGGAGAACTAAATGAGTAAAATATATGACGATATATATAAAGAGTCGATTAACAATCCTGAGAAGTTTTGGGCAGAGGCTGCAACTAAAGTACACTGGTATCACCAGTGGGATAAAGTGCTTGATGTAGTAGATGGACATTACAGATGGTTTGTAGGTGGGTGTATGAACACCTGCTACAATACACTTGACTTACATGTAGATAACGGCAGGGGTGATCAAACGGCTCTCATTTATGATTCTCCGGTAACGGATACTAAAAAACAGTATACCTATAGAGAACTACGTGATAGAGTAGCAAAAACTGCCGGTATGCTTGTAAACAAAGGTGTTGTTAAAGGTGATAGAGTTGTCATCTACATGCCTATGATCCCTGAAGCGGCTATTGCGATGCTTGCTTGTGCCAGAATTGGTGCTATTCACTCAGTGGTATTTGGTGGGTTTGCTGCACATGAACTTGCAACACGTATTGAAGATGCTAAGCCTAAGGTTATTATGAGTGCAAGTTGTGGTATTGAAATAAGTAAAGTGATCCACTATAAACCATTACTTGATGAAGCCATTAAAAGATCAAGCCATAAGCCAACCACATGTTTTGTTTGGCAACGTCCTCAAGAACGTGCAAATATGCTACCATGGAGAGATGTAGACTGGGAAGTAGAAGAAGCAAGAACAGATCCTGTAGACTGTGTACCTGTAGATGCTATTGACCCACTTTATATTTTATATACTTCAGGAACTACGGGAAAACCTAAAGGGGTCATACGTAGTAATGGTGGTCACTCTGTAGCCATGAAATGGTCTATGGACAATATTTATGATGCTAAACCGGGTGATGTGTTTTGGGCAGCAAGTGATGTGGGTTGGGTTGTTGGACACTCGTACATCGTTTATGCTCCTCTTATGAATGGTTGTGCAACGGTTATTTATGAAGGTAAACCTGTACGTACACCAAACCCTGGAGCATTTTGGAGAGTATGTGAAGAGTATGGGGTAAATCAACTTTTCTCAGCACCTACTGCATTTAGAGCTATTCGTAAAGAAGACCCTGAGGGGAAATTCCTTAAAAAATATGATCTAAGTAAACTCAAAACTGTCTTTATGGCAGGTGAGAGATGTGATACGGCAACCTATGAATGGACTAAAAAAGTAACGGGCAAAGAAGTTATTGACCATTGGTGGCAAACAGAGACGGGTTGGGCCATTGCTGCTAATCCAATGGGATTAGACCCTATGGAAGTAAAACCAGGAAGTCCTTCTAAAGCAATGCCAGGATTTAACCTGCAAGCACTAGATGCTGATGGAAAACAGTGTAAACCAGGGAAACTTGGTAACCTTGTACTGAAGCTACCACTACCACCAAGTTGTTTAATGGGTATTTGGGATGATGACAAGCGTTATAAAAGTTCTTACCTGAAGTTCTATGATGGGTACTACCTTACAGGTGACTCAGGATATATAGACAAAGATGGCTACGTATGGGTCATGGGTCGTATGGATGGTGTTATCAATGTAGCGGGTCACCGTTTGAGTACAGGTGAAATGGAAGAGATCGTCGCAAAACACCCTGATGTTGCAGAGTGTGCTGTTATTGGTGTAGATGATGCCCTTAAAGGTGAATCACCTATGGGCTTTGTGGTACTTAAAGAAGGTATCGAAAGAGATGATCAATCTATAGTAGAAGCCGTTGTACAACTTGTACGTGAAGAGATCGGTGCAGTTGCGAGTTTTAGAATAGCAACAGTGGTAAATAGACTACCCAAGACAAGAAGTGGTAAAATACTAAGAGGTACCATGAGAGACATTGCTGATGGCAAAGAGTGGAACATGCCTTCAACGATTGAAGATCAAACAGTATTACCAGAAATTACCAAGGCTATTAATGCACTTGGTTACCCAAAAACAAAAACAAAGGAATCATAATATGAGCGCAGGAAAAAAATTCAGAGAAGCATTAAAAGAGAACGGACCATTACAAATAGTAGGTGTTATCAATGCATATAGTGCTATTCAAGCAGAGGCTGTAGGTGCTAAAGCACTTTACATTTCAGGGGCAGGGGTTGCCAATGCCAGTTATGGGCTACCAGATATTGGAATGACAATGCTTGAAGATGTATGTATCGATATTAGACGGATCACAGGACGTTGTGATCTACCTCTTTTAGTAGATGCTGATACAGGTTGGGGTGGAGCTTTTAACATTGCTAGAACAGTAAAAGAGATGACTAAAGCCGGTGCTGCAGGATGTCATATAGAAGATCAGGTAGCGCAAAAAAGATGTGGACACAGACCTAACAAAGAGCTTGTGAGCACTGAAGAGATGTGTGACCGTCTTCGTGCAGCAGTAGATGGTAAAACAGATCCTGATTTTGTTGTAATGGCAAGAACAGATGCACACGCAAGTGAAGGTCAAGAAGCAGCTCTAGCACGTGCTCAAGCGTATGTTGAAGCTGGTGCAGATATGATCTTTGCAGAAGCGATCCATACACTTGAAGAGTACAAAGCCTTTACAGATGTGATCAAAGTACCGGTACTTGCAAATATTACTGAATTTGGTGCAACACCAATGTTTACTGTTGAAGAACTAGGTAACTCAGGTATAGATATGGTTCTTTATCCTCTGTCAGGATTTAGAGCCATGAATAAAGCTGCACTTGAAGTATTTAAAGCGATTATGGAAAAAGGTTCACAAGAAAGCACTATACCTATCATGCAAACAAGAAAAGAATTATACGAAATGCTAGATTACTATGCATACGAAGATAAATTAGACGCACTTTTCTCACAAAGTAAATAAAAAGGATACACGATGAGTACTGAAACAAAATCAGGTTTCAAACCTAAAAAATCAGTTGCACTTTCAGGTGTGACTGCGGGGAATACTGCACTATGTACAGTTGGCCGTACAGGTAATGACTTGCACTACCGTGGATACGATATTTTAGAGTTTGCAACTGAAGCAGAATTTGAAGAAATTGCATACCTATTGATACATGAAAAGTTACCAACTCAAGTAGAGTTGGACGCATATAAAACAAAATTACAGTCTATGAGAGATATTCCCGAAGGTGTTAAAACAATTTTAGAGCAACTTCCAAAAGAGACTCACCCTATGGATGTTATGAGAACAGGATGTTCAGCCCTAGGTTGTCTAGAACCTGAAGCAGAAGATCATAACAAAGCGCAAGCACAAGATCTGGTGGATAGACTCATGGCATCATTTGGTTCAATTTTACTTTATTGGTATCACTATACGCATAACAATAAACGTATAGACCTTGTAACAGATGATGACAGTATTGGTGGACACTTTTTACACCTTCTTCATGGTGAAAAACCAAAAGAATCATGGGTAAAAGCAATGCATGTCTCTCTGATCCTTTATGCTGAACATGAGTTTAATGCTTCAACATTTGCGGCACGTGTTGTTGCAGGTACTGAGTCAGATATGTACTCAGCAGTCACAGGTGCTATTGGAGCACTTAGAGGACCAAAACATGGAGGAGCAAACGAAGCTGCATTTAGAATTCAACAGCGTTATAACTCTGCTGATGAAGCTGAAACAGATATTAAAGAACGTATGGCAAACAATGAAATAGTCATTGGTTTTGGGCATCCTGTATATACTACGAGTGACCCTAGAAATGTTGTTATTAAAGAAGTGGCAAGAACACTTTCTGAGGAGAATGGTACACCACTTATGTATGATGTGGCATCACGCCTGGAAGAGGTAATGTGGGATGCTAAAAAGATGTTCCCTAACCTTGACTGGTTCTCAGCAGTATCTTATAACCAAATGGATGTTCCTACTGATATGTTTACCCCATTATTTATTATTTCAAGAGTAAGTGGTTGGGGTGCACATGTTATTGAACAAAGAGAAGATGGAAAAATTATACGTCCATCTGCAAACTACACAGGTCCTGAAGATTTAAAATTTGTACCTTTGGCACAGAGAGGCTAAGATGATAGGTAAAAATTATTTAGAAAAACTTGAAGGTACAGATCTAGAGTATTACAATGTAAGAAAAGCCGTTGAAGAGATTCAGTATGGTTCTTTTGAAAAGCTAAATTACACTTCACGTGTATTAGCTGAAAACTTACTTCGTAAATGTCCAACTGCAGACTTAAGAGATTCATTGGTTCAGATTATTGAAAAAAGAACCGATAAAGATTTCCCGTGGTATCCAAGTAGAGTTGTAACACACGATATTTTAGGGCTTACCGCATTGGTTGACCTTGCAGGACTCCGTGAGGCTATTGCGGAAGAAGGTGGTGATCCTAAAAAGGTTAATCCTGTAGTGCCGACTCAGCTCATTGTTGACCACTCACTGGCAGTTGAATGTGGTGGGTTTGACCCTGATGCTTTTGATAAGAACAGAGCGATCGAAGACAGAAGAAATGCCGATAGATTTCACTTTATTAACTGGACAAAGGAAGCATTTGATAACGTAGATGTTATCCCTCCGGGCAATGGTATTATGCATCAGATCAACCTTGAAAAAATGTCACCTGTTATACATGCCATTGATGGTATTGCAAGTCCTGATACGCTTGTAGGAACAGATAGCCATACGCCACATGTGGATGCATTGGGTGTTATTGCTATTGGGGTAGGTGGATTAGAGGCTGAAAACGTCATGCTTGGAAACCCTTCATTTATGAGAGTACCTGAGATCGTAGGTGTGAACATAAAAGGTAAAAGGTCTGAAGGTATTACTGCTACAGATATTGCCTTAGCGATGACATGTTTTTTACGTGAAAATAATGTAATCTCTTCTTACTTAGAGTTTTATGGAGAAGGTGTAGAATTTTTAACATTGGGTGATAGAGCAACTATCTCTAACATGACTCCAGAATACGGTGCAAGTGCTGCTATGTTTGCTATTGATGATCAGACATTAGAGTACCTAACCCTCACTGGTAGAGAGCCAGAACAAGTTAAACTAGTAGAAACATATGCAAAAGCAAGTGGTCTATGGGCTACAGCTCTTGACAATGCAACCTATGCTAGAGAGTTAGAGTTTGATCTAAGTACAGTGACACGTTCACTTGCCGGTCCTTCCAAACCTCATAAACTTGTACCTACGAGTACACTGGAAGCAGAAGGTATCATTAAAGACTTTACTATTGATGGTGACAAGATGCCTGATGGTGCTATTTTAATAGCAGCTATAACATCATGTACCAACACTTCTAACCCACGTAACGTTGTTGCCGCTGGATTATTGGCTAAAAAAGCCAATGAGCTTGGACTGGAACGTAAGCCATGGGTTAAGTCATCCTTGGCACCAGGTTCTAAAGTAGTAGAAGAGTATCTTAAAGATGCAAACTTATTAGGTGAATTAGAAAAACTAGGCTTTGGTATAGTTGGTTTTGCCTGTACTACGTGTAATGGTATGAGTGGAGCACTTGATCCTGCTATTCAAAAAGAAGCGGTAGATAACGATATATATACAACAGCCGTACTTTCTGGAAACAGAAACTTTGATGGTAGAATACACCCTTATGTAAAAGAATCATTTTTAGCCTCTCCACCACTTGTTATTGCCTATGCATTAGCTGGTAGTATCCGATTTGATATAGAAAAAGATTCATTGGGTACTGATAAAAATGGTAATGACATTACACTTAAAGATTTATGGCCAACAGACGCAGAGATTGACGCAGTGGTGAAAGCTTCAGTTAAACCAGAAATGTTTACTGAAATTTATGACCCTATGTTCGCAAAAAGTGCTCTGGGTGATTATGAAGTAGACCCTTTTTATAAATGGAGCCCTAAGTCAACGTACATTCAAAAACCACCATACTGGGATGATGAATTTACAGGTAGACCGGCACTTAAAAATTTACGTCCTTTAGGCGTATTTCCTGATAACATCACTACTGACCACCTTTCGCCGTCAAATGCGATATTGCCAGAGAGTGCATCAGGTGAATACTGTCTTAAAATGGGACTGCCTATCGATGACCTGAACTCTTATGCTACGCACAGGGGTGACCATAACACTGCAGTACGTGCAACATTTGCTAATCCGAAACTCTTTAACGAAATGGTTAAAAATGAGAATGGTGAGGTTAAACAAGGATCACTGGCACGTGTTGAACCTGAAGGCACAGTGATGAGAATGTGGGAAGCGATTGAAACGTATCAAGAGCGTAAACAACCACTGATCATTATTGCAGGTACAAACTATGGACAGGGAAGCTCACGTGACTGGGCAGCAAAAGGTGTAAGACTTGCAGGTGTTGAAGTGCTTATCGCAGAAAGTATTGAGCGTATTCACAGAACTAACCTTGTGGGTATGGGTGTACTTCCACTACAATTTTCTGATGGTGATACTAGACATACTTATGACATAGATGGTACTGAGACTTTTGAAGTGCTTGGAAATATCGAGCCTAGAAGTACTTTAACGGTACGTATGACAAGAGCAAACAATGAGAGTATTGATATACCTGTTATCTGTAGACTAGATACAAGTGCAGAAGTTGAAGTCTATAATGCTGGTGGGATCTTGCAAAAATTTGCTAAAGATTTCGTAGCTGCAAAATAAGGAAAAAAGATGGCATATACTCCACAACAAAGTATCCCTGCCACGTATATGCGTGGTGGAACAAGTAAGGGTGTCTTCTTTAAAAAAGATGACCTTCCAAAAGAAGCATTAGAGGACCAATCTAAACTTGACAAACTTTTACTTCGTGTCATAGGTAGTCCTGATCCATACAACAAACAGATAGACGGTCTGGGTAACGCCTCTTCAAGTACTAGTAAAACGGTCATTGTAAGTAAAAGTACAAAAGAAGACCATGATGTAGATTACCGATTTGGTCAAATAGCCATAGATAAACCTTTTGTAGACTGGAGTGGTAACTGTGGTAACTTAACAGGTGCCGTAGGATCATTTGCTATTAAGAGTGGTTTTCTTGATGATAGTAGAATGGTAGACGATGGCATTATAGAAGTACGTATCTGGCAGGTGAATATCCAAAAAACCATTATTGCCCATGTGCCTATGGCAGGTGGAGTGGTTCGTGAAATGGGTGATTTTATTTTAGATGGTGTGGCATTTCCTGCTGCAGAGGTTAAGATAGAATTTGTCGCTCCTATTGACCCAGATGAAACATTGTTTCCTACAGGTAACTTAGTAGACGATTTAGAGGTACCTGGAGTAGGGACTTTCAAAGCTACTATGATAACAGCAGGGATTCCTACTATCTTTTTAAATGCAGATGCTATTGGCTACAAAGGTACAGAACTTCAAGGTGATATCAACTCTGATGCAAAAGCCTTAGAGATGTTTGAGACTATTCGTGCCTATGGTGCTATTAAAATGGGATTGATCTCTGACATTAAAGAAGCAGAGGGTAGACAACATACACCAAAAGTTGCTTTTGTTTCAACACCAGAGGGTTATACCTCGTCAAGTGGTAAAGCTATAGAAGTTAGTGACATTGAACTTAATGTAAGAGCATTATCTATGGGGCAACTTCACCACGCTATGATGGGTACAGCCTCTGTTGCTATTGCAGTAGCTGCGTGTATACCTGGTACGCTTGTAAGTGATGCAGCTGGTGGTGGAGAGCGTGAATCTGTTGTATTTGGTCATCCATCAGGTACACTTAGAGTAGGTTCTACTATCATAAAAGAAAATGGAGATTACACCATAGAAAAAGTTGGTATGAGCAGAAGTGCAAGAATTATAATGGATGGTTCAGTATTTGTACCTGCTGACACGATGCTTTAGCACAAAATATACAGTAGAGATACAATGATTTACACAACACAAACAACACAACATATAGACATAGTCAAAAAAGAACTTGAAGAAAAAGCAAAAGCTTCAGGTTTTGGAGTATTAAATATTTATGAGTTTAAAAAGATTTTAGAGAGCAAAGGCTTCCCCATAGAAAAAGATATTACAGTCTTTGAAATTTGTAACCCTCATGGTGCACAGCAGGCACTCAAGGAAATAGCCGCCATATCTGTTTATTTACCCTGTAGGCTCTCTGTTTATGAAGAGGAAGGTGTTACTACTCTCTCAACCATTGGATTTGAAGATATTGTAAATGCTGTTGAAGTTGATGATCAATTTAAGGCATCTATGAAAATAGTCTTTGAAAATATTAAATCTATTATGCACAGTTGGGATAAATAGATTTCCTCACTTTAATAGTAGTAAAAAAAGAAAAACCTTATAAAGTTATATGTTTTATAAGGTTTTGACTAAGAAGAGATGATTTTTTAGTAAGTCTCATTATTAGATTTTTACTAAATATCTCCCGACAGCTTTACCATCTATCAATGTTTGATACGCTTCAGGTAGATCTTCTAAAGAAATTTCATTTGTAATTTCCGTTAATGAATCGATTTTAAATTCATTTGCAAGTTTATTCCAAACGGCTAATTTTTTTTCTATTTTACATTCAACAGAATCAATACCGATAAGTCTCGCACCTCTTAAAATAAAAGGAAATACATTTGTTTCTAATTTAAATGAAGAGGTTAATCCGCAACATGTAGCTACTCCATCATATTTTAAAGCTTTTAATGCTTCAGCTAATATGTTACCACCTACAGTATCCACTACACCAGCGAATCTTTCTCTAACCATTGGCTTTTTATTTTCCACATCAAAATCTTTTCTTAAGATAACTTCTTTGGCACCTAGATCTTTTAAAAATGCTATTTTGTCTTCTTTACCACTTATTGCAACTACATCAAATCCTAATTTACTTAAAATTGATACTGCTATTGAACCTACTCCACCAGTCGCTCCTGTAACTAATATTTCTCCTGCGACAGGAGTGACTCCATTGTTTAATAATTCATTTACACTTAAACCAGCTGTTAATCCTGCTGTTCCATATGTCATAATCTCTTTATCTGTAATATTGGAAGGTTTTTTGACTACCCAAGAAGCAGGAACTTTTACAAATGATTGATGACCTCCATCACTATTCATCCCCATATCGTAACCTGTAACTAATACTTCATCACCTTTTACAAAGTCTGATGAATTACTTTCTTCAATTATACCTGCAACATCTATACCTGTAACATGTGGAAAGTTTCTCGTAACTCCAGGGTTACCTACAGAACTCAAAGCATCTTTAAAATTTAAACTTGAATATGATGCTTTAATTAATACCTCATTTTCACCAATGGTTGGAACAATAATTTGTTCTATTCCTGAAATGAATTTTCCATCTTCTGTCTTATGAACTACAAATGCATTATGTGTCATGCTACTTTCCTTTTATTTTTTATATTGAATCTTATAATAATACTGTTATAATGTCAAGAACTAACGAAAAGTATAGGTACTTACTAAAAAGATACTATAGGTGTATAATTATGTTAAAAAATGCAAAAAAAGATAGAGTAAAATGTAATATTGAAGTAGCAATGGAAGCTATAGATGGTAAATGGAAAATTCTTATATTATGGTACTTAAAAGATGAAAAAAAGAGATTCAATGAGTTACAGAAATTAATTTATGGTATAACACAAAAAATGCTCATTCAAAAGCTTAGAGAATTAGAGCATGATGGTATAGTTCATAGAAAAGTTTATCCAGTAGTGCCTCCAAAAGTAGAATATTCTCTTACAGAATATGGAGAAACACTAAAACCAATTTTAAGAGAACTCTACTTTTGGGGTGAAAAACATAATAAAAGAGATAAGTAGATTATCTTTTGGGTTATTGTCGTCATGAGCCCATAAAATTTTGTACATGATTATTTGTGAATACATTAATCTGTATACTTTATACGAATTGATAATTAAAAACAAAAACCTTATAAAACCTTCCATATAGGTGTTTTAATAATGAAAACTACAAATGAAAGCAATGGTAACTTGTAGCAAATTCTTTATTGATTTTATTGAAATGATGCAAAACATGTAAAATATTTTCCAGGTACTCTATAAGAAAACCATTTACTGAATATATAAGAATTCATTGAACCCTCCCTACACGATGTTGACAGATGAAAAATCGTAAATTTATCTTAGCGATAAAAATTACCAAATATTTACAAAATTGCGATTATTGTACGATTATTTAGGAGTAATATCAACATATAAATTTAACGTATGAGGATGATTATGAATACTACAAATGACATCAAAACAGGCATCAAAAAAAGTCGTGTCCCAGCAAAATTGGATTATTTCCAAAGTGCTTCAGGACTAATTCTCGGTCTTTTCATGTGGGGGCATATGCTAATGGTCTCTTCTATATTGATAAGTAAAGACTTTATGTACTCTGTCACTAAGTTTTTTGAAGGAAGCTTTTTGTTTGAGGGAGGAGCACCTATTTTGGTCTCAGGTTTTGCTCTTTTTATTTTTATTGTGTTTATAGGGCACGCTATGTTGGGTATGCGAAAGCTACCTGCTAACTATAAACAATATAAGATCATTAAAGAAACATCAAGTAGTCTAAATCATGAAGACACCAAACTTTGGTTTATTCAAGCATTTACAGGTTTTGCGATGTTCTTCTTAGGATCAATTCATATTTATATTATCATGACAAATCCTAGTAATATTGGACCTTATGCAAGTGCTGATAGAATCTGGTCAGGTTGGATGTGGCCCCTGTTTATCTTACTTTTACTTGCT
The DNA here is from genome assembly GCA_016744875.1 of Sulfurovum sp. Taxonomy (GTDB): domain Bacteria; phylum Campylobacterota; class Campylobacteria; order Campylobacterales; family Sulfurovaceae; genus Sulfurovum. Next base: position 1,241 of record JADGDL010000041.1, on the reverse strand, counting down.
GTAGAATTTCATGGAACTATTGGTCTTTATAGATTGTGTGTGAAATGGGGATGGTTTGATGGTGATGATCCAAAAAAGACAAGAAAGACATTAAAGAAAATTAAAAATATTTTGACATGGTTTTTCTTGATCTTAGGCTTCACAACACTTTTCGCCTATATGAAAATAGGGTATGACCATGCAGATAAAGCAGGTGAGCGTTATGTGCCTAGTACAGCGGTATATCAAATAGATAAAAAAGTGGAGGTGGCATAATGAAAGTACATTATTGTGATGCTTTGGTTATTGGTGGAGGTTTGGCAGGATTACGTGCCAGTGTAGCAGCACAGACAAAAGGCTTAAATACTATAGTACTATCTTTGGTGCCAGTAAAACGTTCTCACAGTGCAGCAGCACAAGGGGGGATGCAAGCATCTTTAGGAAACTCAAAGATGTCAGATGGTGACAATGAAGATCTTCATTTTGCCGATACGGTTAAGGGAAGTGACTGGGGTTGTGACCAAAAAGTAGCTAGAATGTTTGTACATACTGCACCTAAAGCGATCAGAGAATTAGCTGCTTGGGGTGTGCCTTGGTCACGTGTTCAAGAAGGTGCAAGAACAGCCATTATCAATGCTAAACAAACGACTATCGTTGAAGAGAAAGATCGTCATGGATTGATCATGTCACGTGACTTTGGTGGGACTAAAAAATGGAGAACGTGTTATACGGCAGATGCAACTGGTCATACTATGCTATTTTCTGTTGCAAATGAAGCGTTAAAACATGAAGTGGATGTACGAGATAGAAAAGAGGCGATCTCACTTATACATGAAAATAATCGTTGTTATGGAGCAGTGGTCAGGGATCTGATCACAGGAGAGCTTGAAGCATATGTTTCAAAAGGAACTTGTATCGCTACTGGCGGTTACGGAAGACTTTATAAATCCACTACCAATGCTGTGATCTGTGAAGGGATCGGAGCAGCCTTAGCATTAGAGACTGGTGTGGCAACTTTAGGAAATATGGAAGCAGTACAGTTTCACCCCACACCTATCGTTCCTTCGGGAATACTTTTAACGGAAGGTTGTCGTGGAGATGGCGGGATTTTACGTGATGTAGACGGACACCGTTTTATGCCCGATTATGAGCCTGAAAAGAAAGAATTGGCATCAAGAGATGTTGTTTCACGTAGAATGATGGAACACATTAGAAACGGTAAAGGTGTACCTTCTCCTTATGGTGATCACTTATGGTTAGAT
>JADGDL010000040.1 GCA_016744875.1 Sulfurovum sp. | reverse complement strand
TTTATCACAAAATTAGCACAGTTTTAGCACAATGATTATTTAGATTCTTTATAAAGTTAGTGTTTAAGGGGTTTTAATTTAAGTGGCTCCGGCACCTGGGATCGAACCAGGGACCAAATGATTAACAGTCATCTACTCTACCGCTGAGCTATGCCGGAACAATGATTGAAAAAAGCGAGTGCTTGTTTCGTGGGTGAGATTATAGACAAAAAGTCCTTTAATGTCAAGAGTTTTTTAGGCTTTTTTGTAAAATTCTACACCATTTGTTAAAACTCTCTTTATTTTGTCTTTTTTAAGAAGTTCTTCTACTCTATTTTGACTCTCTTTATCACATAAAGCGTCTATATCTTCTGGAGTAAGTGGACGATTGGAGAGTGTATCTAAGATTTGCTCTTCTGAATAGCTAGAAGCCTTGATATCTGCTTTTTTACGTGAAGCTATGTAGATGGGAAGTGAAGCATCAAAAAGATGGCTAATCTCCAGCAATTCTTCATAACTCACAGGTTTAACATCAAAGGCAGGTGGCCTGTCTATAGTACCTATGTCTATACGTGTGGGTTGGAGTTTGAGTAGGTATTCGTTTAGTTTGGCTATCTCTTCTTTAGAGTCATTAAGCGTTTTGACTATAAGTATCTCTATAACCAGTGGGCCATCGTACTTAGATTTAAAGTCTAACATACCTGCTTTGATATTTTCAACATCTATACCGGTATGAGAACGATCTAATTTTTTCAAACATTTCTGTGTAGCACAATCCAACGAGAGTTTGACTTCATCTAGTTTAAGTAAAGCTTCTTGTGTTTGAAGATCATCTATGGTCGCTGCATTTGTAAGTATAAGTGTTTTGGTTTTACCCTTGAAAGTGTTTATCTCATCTATCAGTTTTGAAAGATGTGGATAAAGTGTAGGTTCACCGTTTGCAGTAAGAGTAATAAAATCTATGCCCTCATGTTCTTTAAGAGCAGATTTGAGTGCAGAGGTGATTTCCTCTACACTCACGACATCGTCATAAGCATCCATCGTTTTGGCAGCGTCAAGTTCACAGTAAAGACAGTCAAAATTACACTGTTTTTTACCTGGGCTCAGATCGACCCCTAAAGATTTTCCAAATCTTCTAGAGTGAACAGGACCGAAAATAATGTTCATCAATTATTTCTTTCCAGAAACTCTCTGACATTCACTTACAAAGTGTTTTGCGTTTGCAACGGGTACATCTGGTAGGATTCCGTGTCCAAGGTTAAAGATGTGCCTTTTCCCACCCATGACCTCTTGGATAGCTTCCACAGATAATGTGGTTGCTTCTTGAGAGTAAAGACGTGTAGGTTCCATATTACCCTGGAGTACATATTTGTCTCCCAGTTTCTCTTTAGCCATCGCTATTGGTGTTCCCCAGTCTACGCCAAATACATCAAAGTTTCCATACACACCACCACGTTCTATAAATGCAGATACCCCTTTAGGGAACATGATAATAGGCGTATCTGGATACTTAGATTTTAGGTAATCAGCTATCTCAACCATATACTTCCATGAAAACTCATCATAATTATCTGGTTCTATGGCTGCTGCCCATGAGTCAAAGATCTGCACTACATCGATACCTGACTCGATCTGTTTTTCCATATATAGTTTGACTACTTCCGTTACTTTAGCAAGGATATTGTGAAGAAGTTCAGGGTTTGAATACATCAACTTTTTACAAATGTTGTATGTTTTGGTTCCTTGACCTTCTATCATATATGTTGCCAGTGTCCATGGTGCTCCGGTAAAACCGATAAGCGCTATCTCGTCACCTCTTTCATCTAGTTGTTTTCTAAGAAGCTTTATCGTATCAAATACATACGTCAATTTAGATGCAGCTTCATCACCACCGATGAGTCTGTCCAAATCTTCCTGAGAAGTTAAAGGGTCAGAGAATTTTGGTCCTTCACCTTTTACAAAAGAGAGATCCATACCCATCTCATCTGGGATAACTAAAATGTCAGAGAAAAGGATAGCCGCATCCACACCCACAATATCAAGTGGTTGGATGGTTACTTCTGCTGCCTTTTTAGGGTCATGACACAGGTTAAGAAAATTCCCTGCTTCTGCTCTTACTGCCATATATTCTGGTAAGTATCGTCCTGCCTGTCTCATCATCCATACTGGTGTATATGGTGTCTCTTTACCTAGACATGCGTCTACAAATATTTTACTCATTACTTACCTACCTTACCTAAAAAATATAACCCTACAGCCAATGCTGTAATTGAACCTGCAAAATACATCATTTCTAATGGCGTTGTAAAGTTTGTGTGTATCACTCTTTGAAAGAAATTCACAACCAAAACCATCACGATGACTTTTGCGATCTTGTCTTTGAGCTGATCAAGAGAATGTATAGCCAAAAGCTTAGATCCGTTTTTACCTTCTGCCTGATCAATATTTGAAATAAATAGCTCATACAGACCAAAAGAGAAGATGAACATAACAACCGCAATAAGATACAAGTCGACTGCACCGATAATCCCTGAAACTACATCTTCATGAAAATGTTCAGGATGTGGTATCATATGCGTAATAACCTGAAATGAAATTACAGCAACATTCCAAATATCCATTGATGCAACGATAAAAAGTATAAATGCGCCAAGTAGACCAAATATTACAGCCAAAAGAACAATAAATCTACTGTTCCAAATGGCACCTTCAAATAATTTTTCTAACATTAAGCATTTTCCTCTAACTTAATCCACTTTTGAGCGATGCGAACTGCGTTGGTTGCAGCCCCTACTCTTACTTGGTCAGCCACACCCCAAATATGCAATATATTTGATGCATAGATATCTTTTCGGATACGTCCAACATATGTTTCATCTGTATCTGTTGAAGTAATAGGCATCGGATACTCATTCTTCTCAAGATCATCTATCACTGTAACATTTTCAAAAGCGTCAAGTACATTTCTTGATTCTTCTACAGAGACATCTATACCTTCACCAAAAGTGATCGTGATAGATTCTGAGTGAGATCTAAGAACCGGTACACGTACACAAGTCGCAGAAACTGCAAAATCTGACTTCATGATCTTATTGGTCTCGTTCACCATTTTCATTTCTTCTTTTGTATAACCATTCTCTTGTGGTGTATCGATATGAGGGATAACATTTAGTGCGATCTGGTGAGCAAAAGCTTCACATTCACTCTCTCCCAATTTAAAGGCAAAGAAATCCTGCATCTGTTTTACAAGCTCTTCCATCCCGATCTTCCCTGCACCTGAAACTGCCTGGTATGTACTGACATCTACTCTTTTGATACCATAAAGGTCATGAAGAGGTTTAAGCAATTGTACCATTTGGATCGTAGAACAGTTTGGGTTGGCTATGATGCCTGTATCTTCCCAAAGTTCAATGTCTTCAGGGTTTACTTCAGGTACAACTAAAGGTACTTTAGGATCCATTCTAAAGTGAGAAGTGTTGTCTATAACCACTGCTCCAGACTCTACTGCATACTTTGCAAACTTCGCTGAGATACTTCCACCTGCAGAGAAAAAAGCAATATCAATATTTTCATCGATAAATGCTTCTTCTGTCAGCTCTTGTATCTTATATACTTTACCTTGACACTCTACTTCCTCACCTACACTCTTTGCAGAGGCAAGAGGTAATACTGTCGCTATAGGAAACTTAACATCTTCTAAAACCCTAAAGAGTTCTTCACCAACGGCACCTGAGGCACCAACTACTGCTATATTATATGTTTTCACGTTATTCTAACCCTAATGTATTATCGTTATTTGTTTCTTCAGCCTCAGTTTCATTTTCAGGCTTCTCTTCTTTTTGACATTTTGCCATACTTACAACAATGTCTTTTTTCTCTACAGTCACTACTTTAACACCTGAAGTGTTACGTCCAGCTTTTCTGATCTGTTCCATGTCAACACGTATCATCTTACCTATACTTGTTAAACACATGAGATCTTTGTCTTCTTCTACAGCAACCACACCTACAACATCTCCTGTTTTAGGTGTAAGTTTCATAGAAATAACCCCTTTACCTGCACGATTTTGTTCACGGTACTCTAAAGCAGCTGTACGTTTACCAAGACCTTTTTCAGAAAGCATGAGTAATTCATCTTCTTCATCTTCAATGGTAATAGCACCACAAACATAATCATCTGTGATTTTAAATTTGATCGCTGTCACACCACGTGAAACTCTACCGATCTCTCTGGCATCTTCCACTTTGAATCTGATACATAGACCTTTTTTTGTTGCAACAAAGAGCCATTTTGTATCTGGCCTAACGATCTTCGCTTCTACAATAGCATCATTTTCATCAAGGTTGATCGCTCTTACACCGTTAGATCTGATATTTGAGTACTCAGACAAGTTTGTTCTCTTCACAATACCGTTTTTAGTAAAGAATACAAGTCCTTTGTCCTGATTAAAGTCTGTTGTCGGAATGATCGCCATGATCTTCTCATCTTGCTGAAGGTTTATCAGGTTAACCACTGCTTTACCTTTAGCCGTACGAGATCCTTCAGGGATACGGTAGACTTTCAACCAGTAAAGCTGTCCTCTATCAGTTACAAACATGAGTGTATCATGTGTATTTGACGTAAAGAAGCTTTCTATAAAGTCATCATCATAGGTAGTTACAGCTGTTTTACCTTTACCACCACGATGTTGTTTTTCATACTGCTTCACTGGTACACGTTTGATGTACCCTCTATGTGTGATCGTCACAACCATAGGCTCATTTGGAATGAGGTCTTCTATGTCAATGTCATCATAATCATCTACGATCTCAGTACGGCGTGGGGTGGTAAATTTATCACCGATCTCAACAAGCTCTTCACGAATGATCTCGTTGATCTTCTCTTCACTTTTCAAGATAGCTTCAAGCTCAGCGATAAGTGCTAGAAGTTCAGCCAATTCACTTTCGATCTTTTCTATCTGAAGACCAGTGAGACGTCCAAGTCTCATCTCTAGGATCGCCTTAGACTGGATCTCTGAAAGCTTAAAGCGACTCATTAGCCCTTCTCTGGCTTCTGCATCATCTTGTGATGCACGAATGATCTTGATCACTTCATCGATGTTATCGATAGCGATCTTCAAACCTTCCAGGATATGTGCTCTTGCTCTTGCTTTTTCAAGATCAAAGATCGTTCTTCTGATCACAACCGTTTTTCTGTGTTTCAAGAAAAGGTCAAAAAGCTCCATAAGTTTAAAGACTTTTGGTTCTTTATTTGCAATAGCCAACATGATAATACCAAATGTCACTTGCATCTGTGTAGATTTAAATAGATTGTTAAGTACGATCTCGCTCATCGCATCACGCTTAAGCTCCATGATCACCCTGATACCTTCACGGTCAGACTCATCACGAATTTCCGAGATACCTTCCAAATGTTTGTCACGTACAAGTTGTGCAATGTTCTCTATGAGTCTTGATTTGTTTACCTGGAAAGGAAGTTCATCGATAACGATAACCTCTTTAGACCCTTTTTGCTCTATATGTGTCTTGGCACGTACTTTAATACGCCCACGACCTGTTGTATAGGCATCTGTGATACCCTTACGTCCAAAAATGATACCACCTGTTGGAAAATCAGGACCATGTACAATTTTCATCATATCTTCAATAGTTGCATCAGGATTGTCTATACGAAGCACAAGCGCTTCTATCAGTTCATCAAGTCTATGTGGGGGGATATTTGTAGCCATACCAACTGCAATACCGCTTGAACCGTTAAGTAACAAGTTTGGTACACGTGCAGGGAGTACATCTGGCTCAGACATAGAATCATCGTAGTTTGGTACAAAGTCTACCGTATCTTTATCAAGATCATTCAGTAACTCTTCTGCTATCTTTGTCATACGTGCTTCCGTATATCTCATGGCAGCAGCGTTATCACCATCAACTGAACCGAAGTTACCTTGACCATCTACAAGCGGTGCCTGCATCGAAAAATCCTGTGCCATACGTACAAGTGCATCATAAACAGAGTTGTCACCATGTGGGTGATACTTACCGATAACATCACCGACGATACGTGCAGATTTCTTATATGGACTACGGTGAGAGAGGTGTAGATCTTCCATTGCATACAAAATTCTTCTATGTACCGGCTTCAATCCGTCTCTTGCATCTGGTAATGCTCTACCAATGATAACAGACATTGAGTAATCAAGGTAGCTAGCCTTCATACTGTCTTCTATTAAGACTTCCTGGGTATTTTCACTATCTTCAAAAAGATCAGACATTTTCTTCCTTTAATTTTAGTACGTATATTTTATCTTATAGCTTTATATTAATGCTTAAAAACGTCTCAAAATGGCTCTAAGAGGTCTTTAAATGGGTTTTTGAACTTTTTTGAACTTTTTGGTTAACATAATAATAATATAAAAACTGCTTATTTTGGCTATTTTATGCTATGGGTTCATTAACATTCTCTTAACAAAGATTACAATATAATGCACCCAATTTTATATTATCAGGAAATTTTATGCCTATTGAACAATTAAAAGATGTTATAGATTATGGAATCATCGGCTTTCTTGGCCTTTTGAGTTTCGTCACCATCGCTTTTGCTATAGAACGAATACTCTACTACCGATCTATTAACTTATATATGTATAAACATAAGCTTGCACTTGAGATCGACCTTTCAAAACGTCTTGCTACTATCGCAAGTATTGGTACAAATGCACCGTACATTGGCCTTCTTGGTACTGTACTTGCGATCATCCTTACCTTTTACATCATTGGTGATCAGCAAGACACGATAGACCCAGGTGAGATCATGAAACACTTGGCACTCGCACTTAAAGCAACAGCTGCAGGCCTAGTAGTTGCTATCCCTGCAACTGTACTTTACAATGCTCTACTTACAAAGGTAGACGTACTCCTCTCAAAATGGGAAATCATGCAGGATGAGAAATAGGTATGAGACGTGAACGCTTCGACAAAATGAATGTCGTACCATTCATTGATATTGTACTCGTACTTCTAGTCATCATCTTGGCTACCTCTACTTTTGTTAAGAACAAAAGTATACAGGTAGATCTGCCAACATCAAGTTCTAAAAAAACGGAAGAGAAAAAAAGTATACAGATCGCTGTAGATAAAAAGGGTACTTATTCTTATAATGAAGAGATACTCACCCTTGACCTCATCAAAGAAAAAATTGTAAAACTTGACCCAAAGAAAGATCTTATTTCACTTCGTATGGATAAAAGTGCAGAATTTAATTACTTCGTAGGAATTATTGAAATACTTAAAGACAAAGGGTTTGAGAATATTTCTATTATTACTAAGCAGTAATATCTCGTAGGGTCGATATCATCGGCCACTCACTTTTTTGTTTTCATTCAATTTCCCAATACCCTAAACTGTGGCGTTGATTCTCTCATCATTTTTTTTAGAAAAAAACGAAGCAAAAAAATCGTCATGGCTCTCGAGTCGCTTCGCTTTCAAGGGTGTTCACCATGACAAGAGCGTACTTCGTACGATTAATGGAAGTTTTTTTATTCTGTCATCATTCCATAAGGACGTTGTAACTGTTCGGTAAGCTTATGTAAACTCACAGCCCTACCCTCACGTATAAACTCTCTACCATCTAAAAAAACCAACATGGTTGGCAAAGCAAACACAGAATAATGTACAGAAATTTCTGAATGTTCATGTGCATCTAAATAGATCTGTTTAATTTGTGGGAATTCTGCATCGAATAATTCTTTAAATTTAGGTCGTAATGCATGACATACATTACAGTGTTCTCCTGAGAAGTATAGAAGTACTCCTACTTCTTCTCTTATGGTTGATTGTAGTTCTTCAAGAGTCATTTGTTTTCCTTAAAAATTTTCTAATTTTACTTTATCAAACTTTGAATCTTCATTATAATTTATAACTCGCCCAATTTTTACCCTCAAGTCCTCCACCTATCTCTAAGCCCTGCATAAACTTCTTAGCCAATATCTCTGCTTTTTTATTAAACTTTTTTGCTATCTCAGGAACATAATGTTGATGTACATGCTTATTAAACAACTCTAACCATCTTTCGAAAGTCTCTTGGTAAAGTTGTCCTATATGTACATGAGGCAAAAATGGGTCACCCGTGTAGCATTTTTCACCGGTCATAAGCATAAGCCAAAAGTTATCAAGTGTTTTATAGTGTTCATTCCACTTGTCATTTTTAAGGTCATCTCCTAAAGCTTTTATGAAAAATGCTCCTACCATGTCATCTTTTATAAGCATTGCATAAAAAGTACGCACCATTTTTTCGATATTAGCTCTATTAACTTCACTTTCAAGCATGACTATTCCTTCATCATTTAATTGATAGATTATATCTATAGATGAAACATTTAGTTATTGACCAATATCAAGATGAACAACTCAACTTTTTATTCTTAAATTCGTTTGGCGTAGCTCCTGCCCATCTTTCAAACTCTGGGTGCTCATCAAATGGTGTATGTGCAATGTCAAAGAGGTTTTCGACAACTGAATAATCTCCCGCGTTCGCAGCATCTATCGCCTCTTGCAGCATATAGTTTTTAAGTACATACTTTGGGTTTACTGCCAACATCTGTTTTTTACGCTCTGTTTTATCTATATACTTTATGCGTTCATCATATCTGTCCAGCCACTCATGCATAGGTTCATGGTAGAGTCCTGTGGCAAGTAAAGCTTCTCTGTCACCCTCATAGTGGCTAAGTGTTCTCATAAACAGCGTATAATCAACATGTAACTTCTCTAACATGTCATACATATCATCTATCAGTTCAGGGTCACCCTCCACTGTACCTTCAAGCCCAAGCTTTTTACACATGTAATAGTGCAAGTATCTTAGATAGATCTTATCGAACATGACCAAGCTTCTTTCCATTTTTTCTATGGCAGTTAAAGGACTAAATGCCTTCATAAGTGCTTGTAGATTCCATTTGGCTACAGCAGGTTGATTTGTATAGCTGTAACGTCCATCGACATCAGTATGGTTGCATATATGTTCATGACGGAAATCATCTAGAAATGCATACGGTCCATAGTCTATAGTAAGTCCGGCTATGGACATATTATCTGTATTCATTACACCGTGATTGAACCCAACTGACATCCACTGTGCCATAAGTCTAGCAGTAATGACCACTACATCATTAAAAAGCATTGTATATGGGTCATTTCTGCCTATATGATGTGGGAAGCTTTCCTCGATCACATAATCTGCCAAAGCTTCAAGCTCTTTAAACATTCCTTGTGACGCATAGTATTCAAAGGTACCAAAACGAACCCATGAGGTACTCACACGACATGTAATAGCACCTTTTTCCATTTTCTCACGTCTCACATCATGCTCTGAGCCTATAAGCCCTAAACAAAGTGTAGTAGGTATGCCTAAACTATTCATCGCTTCACTCATAAGGTATTCTCTGATGCTTGAACGAAGTACTGCACGTCCATCACCATTACGAGAGTACTCTGTCATCCCTGCACCTTTGAGCTGAAGATGGAACTTATCTATGGTTCCTATATTTATGGCTCTACCATCACCCAGACGGGGTACAAAGTATCCAAACTGGTGCCCAGCATAACACATTGAAAAGGTATCAGAGCCTTCTGCTAGATACTCACCATTCATCAACTTGACAAAATTCTCATTTGTTAATTCATCTTCATCAATACCTAGTGTAACTGCCATGCTTTTGTTCGCATGGATAAGATGGGGTTTTTTTAATGGGTCAGGACTGACTCTGTCATAACATTCTGGATCTAAGGATAGGTAGGGGTTTGTTACTTTTAATTCATCTAATTTCATGGATGCATACTACCTACTAAAGCTTTAAAGTCACTTAGGAGTATAATCACACAATTAATTTCTAAGGATTCACCAATGGGTAGAGCGTTTGAGTACCGTAAAGCATCAAAACTAAAAAGATGGGGGGCAATGTCAAAACTGTTTCCTAAACTGGGAAACATCATTACTATGGCAGCCAAAGCAGGTAGCCCTGACCCAGATATGAATCCTACACTTCGTACAGCGATACTAAATGCCAAAGCACAGAACATGCCAAAGCACAACATTGAAGCTGCTATCAAAAGAGCTCAAGGTAAAGATGCTGCTGATATTAAAGAGATCCACTATGAAGCCAAAGGGCCTTATGGTGTACAACTTATCATCGACTGTGCAACAGACAACGGTACAAGAACTGTTGCAAACGTAAAAGCTGCATTGGTTAGAAACAAATCAGAGATGCTTACTTCTGGGTCACTTAACTTCATGTTTACACAAAAATCTGTCTTTACTTTTTATAAAACAGATGACATGGATATAGAAGAACTTGAACTTGAACTCATCGATGCAGGACTTGAAGAAATCGAGGAAACTGTAGAGCCTCAAGAAGAAGGTGATGACAAAGCCATCATCAAAATATTTGGTGAATTTAGCGCATTTGGTGATTTGAACAAAGCACTTGAAGAAATGAATATAGAAGTAAAATCTGCAAAACATGAACGTATCGCCAATACACCTATTGACCTTACAGACGAACAGATGGAAGAAGTAGATGTACTTATTGACAAGTTAGAAGATGATGAAGATGTACAGGCTGTCTTTACAAATATAAACTAAGGCATAGGAGGTGCTTGCATCTCCTCACCTATTTTCGCATAAGTTCTGCCTACTCTGGCTATAGTATCAAGTTCCACACTCATCTTGTTCTTATCTGATATGATCGTCTCATCTATATAAAGATGTTTGATCTCAATGATCACAGGAATCGTCTTACTACCCTTTAGATCAACCTCTTGAAGATACTCGCAGAAAAATGCCGCTTTTATATTTTCAACCATCGGCGGAAAATCATCAAATATTTTTTTAGTGGGGATATCAAATACTTCCGCTTCACTCTGTTGAGGATCAAGTCCTTTAGAACTGAGATGCATCATGTCCAGTTTACTTTCATCTGTTATACATAGTACGCATTTTTTAGACTCTCGAAGATTTCTAAGGGTATCTTTAGGTGTTCCATCAGCGCGATGTCCTATGGAGACTATCATCGCGGCAGGATCTGATGAGAGCGGTGTAAAGTAAGAAAAAGGAGCGATGTTCACAACTTCACCCTCTGTGACTATCCATGCAATAGGTCGAGGGATAACAAGTTGAGACATCCACTTGTAGCGATCGGTTGTAGCCTGATCTTTAAAATCTATTAACATCATACCTCCTTAAAAGATAGTTTAATGTCCGTACTGCTCCACAAAGGCTTCATAGTCACCCTCAAAATCTATCACAGTTCCATCTTCATTAAGTTTGATGATACGGTTAGCAAAAGCATCGATGAGTTCTCTATCGTGCGAAACACAGATCACTCCACCTTTGTAGTTATGCAATGCTTCACCCAATGCTACGATCGCTTCAAGGTCCAAGTGGTTGTTTGGCTCATCCATAACTAGGAAATTTGAAGCATCCATCATGATCTTAGAAAGCATCACACGGTGTTTTTCTCCACCAGAACACGCATTAACAAGTTTCTTTTGTTCTTCTCCTGAGAAAAGCATACGCCCAAGTGTTTTTCTTATGTCATCTATGTGCCATTTTGGGTCAAAACCCTGTATCCACTGAGGAAGCTCTTCATCTCCTACAACAAGATCCGTTGTATTTTGTGGGAAATAAGAATGTGTGATGGTCTGTCCCCATTTAAAGGTACCAGAGTCTGCCTCTATCTCTTCCATCAAAATTTTAAGCAGTGTTGTTTTACCTACACCGTTTGTACCGATAAGTGCTATCTTGTCATTAGGATTGATCTTAAAAGTAAAGTTTTCAAAGACAGTCTCTCCATCATATGATTTAGAGAGACCCTCTACTTCCAGTACTTCATTCCCAATATCTCTATGTGCTTTAAACATAATAGATGGATCACGACGTGAAGAAAGTTGGATAGCTTGTACATCTAATTTATCAAGTTGTTTTTGACGAGATGTTGCCTGTTTTGCTTTAGAAGCATTAGCTGAGAACCTTCTAATGAATCCTTCAAGTTCTTCTTTCTCTTTAAGGGCTTTACCCCTGTCTGTCTCTGCCTGCTTAGCTATAAGGTTTGCAGCAATGTACCACTCATCATAGTTCCCAGTAAATTCACGGATATTTTGGAAATCAAGATCAAGGATATGCGTGACTACTCCGTTGATGAAGTGTCTATCGTGAGAAATAACAAGTAAAGTACCTTCATGACGTTTAAGCTCATTTTCTAACCATGAGATCGTCTCCATGTCAAGGTTGTTCGTAGGCTCATCCAAGAGTAATACATCAGGCTTCAAAAAGAGTACCTGAGCAAGTAAGATCTTGAACTTATCACCACCTGTTATCGAAGACATAAGCTCTCCATGCTGAGATGAAGGGAAACCAAGAGATTCAAGCAATTTTTCTATCTTCACATCCGATTCATACGTAGGGTCTTCATCTGCACAGATCATTTCCAGTTCACCCAGACGTGCATTCACTGCATCATCTTCAAAGTCACCCTCCATGTAAAGCTTCTCTTTCTCTTTTTGCGCATCAAACAGTTTTTTGTTACCATAAAGTACGGCATCACTCAAAGTATACTCTTCAAAAGCATACTGGTTCTGTCCAAGTACTCCTAGTTTAAGTCCTGGTTGAAGTTGTACTTCACCATCACTCTGTTCTATCTCCCCTGAAAGGATCTTAATAAATGTAGATTTACCAGCACCATTAGCACCTATAAGCCCATAGCGTTTACCTACATCTAAAGTCATATTAATTTTATCGAAAAGTACTCTCTTCCCGTAACGTTGTGTCAAATTTACTGTACTAAGCAAGTGTGGTCCTTGTATATATATTATTGTTGCGATTTTATCATAATGTGCTGAAAGTGAAAGAGTTTCACGATTTTCACTAGTCATATTTTACAAATATTTTTTTCAAACATGCCCTTACTTTTCTTGCAAAAACGATCTATAATATAAGTATATAGAGGTTACTTTTTAAGGAGGTAAACAATGACACAAAAAGAACTTATAAGAGAGATAAAAAGAATCGATGGTTTTATAGAAGTTTTACAGGGATTTCTTAAAAATCCAGTGTGTGCTTGTATTTCCTCTGTCAATAATACAGACAAAAAATTCACACAGGAGAATAAAGAACATTTACAATTACTCATTAAGATTAAAAACTACCTGCTTCCCTTACTAAGTGCATCTGATGACACTTTGGCTGAAGTAGATTATAGACCTGTGGTTTTTACCTGCTAGGATAATATATCTAATCTAATATTGCTACGATATTTTCAAGAGGACGCCCAATAGCTGCTTTCCCATCTTTAATTACTACCGGTCTCTCAATCAGTTTAGGGTTTTGAGCCATTGCTTCTATAAGTTTATCTTCATCATCTTCATTTTTTAGGTCTAACTCTTTATAGATAGCCTCTTTTGTTCGCATAAGTTCTCGTGCAGAAATCCCTAGCATTTTTAGAACATCTTGTATCTTTTCTTTACTTGGTGGTGTATCAAGATACTTTACCACCTCAGCATCTACACCCTTCTCTTCTAAAAGTGTTGCTGCATTTCTTGATTTAGAACATCTTGGGTTATGCCATATCGTTACTTTACTCATATTTGTATCCTTTAAAATTTGTAAAATTCTACACTATTACAACTTTATACATACAATTATAATTAAATAAACGAAAGAGTATAAGCTAGGTTAACTGTTGTTTGAGGGCTATTTCTATATCACTATACTTAAACGCAAAACCTTTTTCTTCAAGTGCCACAGGATACACTTCTTTAGAACCTGTCAATACAGAACTGGCTTCTCCATACATGATGCGTAGTACAAATTCAGGAATGGGTAGGACAGTAGGTCGTTGCAGGGCTTTCCCCAATGCTTTGGTAAAAACATAATTTGTAACTGGATTGGGTGAGACAGCATTGAATATACCGGTCAATTGCTTATCAATGATGAATTGGTAGATACGTACAAGGTCTTCAAGATCAATCCAACTTGTCATCATTTTTCCATTACCGATGATGCCTCCCACACCAAGTTTAAAAGGTGTGATCATTTGGGCCAATGCTCCGCCATTTTTACCAAGAATAACCCCAAAACGTATAATTGCAGTGGGTTTAGTACATTGATGGGCCTCATCTTCCCAATCTTGACTCAATTTACCAAGGAAATCATTTGACAGGTTTCCACAGGACTCATCACACTTTATATCATCAGGATAAATGCCGATGGCTGAAGTAGAGATGAATTGTTTAACATTGCTTTGATTGATAGCATTCACCAGACGATCAGTTGTCTGTATACGACTTTCTCTTAATATCTTTTTGTATGGATCACTCCATCTCTTGATGATGGGGGCTCCTGCAAGGTTGATAACAACATCCACATCTTTCAGTTTTTCCAGTATCATTTCTTCGTTGTCATCTCTTTGGATGATGACTGTATGGGGGAATGTTTGCTGTATAGCTTTTCCTACAAAACCACTTGCTCCTGTGAGTGCAATTTTCATAATTGACCTCCTTTTTATACTATAGTGTATGGCGATGTAGTCTATGTGTAGTAAGAGTACATAGCTTATTTTGCCACCTTCTCTTAAATGACATTTTTCTCTGCAGTACTAACATAGATCAAAGATTTAAAAAAATAAGTTTCGTTATCTATTTTCATAGAAAATCCTTTTTATTAAGTTTTATATGTAAGTTTATGATTTTTATCACCGTCTTTGTAGACTTTTAATGTCGGTTCATTAAAATCAGAAAGATAGATGTATAATATTAATATGCTTGATTAAAAAATATTTATATTTTAAATCAATTTATTTTTTTCTACGTTATACTTCTGATATGATAAAAGCCATAGTTTTAACTTTTTGTTTGATAAGTACTATGTTACCTGCTAATGAACAAAAAGAACATAAACATCTCCCTTATGATATAACAGCTTCATTGTTACAAAATATACACGATGATGCCATTATCCTGGGAAATGGGAAAAAGCTTTTATACGTATTTATTGATCCTCTTTGTCCCCACTCCCGTAAATTCATTAAAATGGTTTCTAAAAATCCTAAGATGCTTTCAAAATATCAATATAGTATTCTTTTGTATAGTATCCCACGTATGAAGTCAACAGAAGTTATATCTGCTGTATATATATCACCAAAACCTATAGAAACACTTTTAAAAATCATGGTGGAAGACAAAGTAAGTTATGACAAGGGCAATGTAATGACAAAAGCGAAGGTCAATCGAATTGAAACAGTTGCAAAAGAGATAGACGTCTATAAGCGTCCGTATATCTTTATCATAAAATGACAGAGTAAAAAGGAAATTTAAATGATGTATTATCACACACCTGATATGAATCGATATGTTGATACTATTATAAAGTATCGTCTGCAGATCATATCGTTCTATTTGTTGTTTGTTGTTATTATGGGTACGGTTTATACGCCAAGATTTCTCTCTTCAGATGCACTTTTTTGGCTTAAAGATTCAAAACAGTTAGAACAAACACAAGCAAAACAGTATGAAACACACCATCTTTCCAAATTGGTAGTAGAAATTGATGCCTTTGATGAAAATATGCACCAGTCATTAAATACACTCCACAAGGAACTCGTTAATCTTGAAGGTGTACAGAAAGTATATTCATTGTTTAGCAACGACCTTGTTGAGACAAAAAAAAGTGCTGATGACTCAGAGATGCTAACCGTCATTAATGCAGGTGATCTAGATACATTTAAGCTTCGAAAACTACTTAAAGAATTACATAATGGTTATGGTAATGTTGTCGAAGATGATTTTACAACATTCTATTATTTTATCAGTGGAGAGAAGTATATTGATATCAGTAAAGTCAACATACCAGGGACTTATACCTATGACATAAATGATGGGGAAATTGACTGGTATTCTTTAAGCACTTATATCGTGGCAGGTTTTCTTGTCATGTTTTTGATGTTTCAATTGTTGTTCAAAAGGAATGTGGCATTTTTTAGTGCTACGTTAATCATCATTTTAAGTATAGTGTTGACTTTTACACTTATAGTAATGCTGACTGATATAGAGACGATTCACGTCAGTATGCTTTTTATTACCATAAGTATTACCTTGGTGGATTTTTTGTTTTTTTATTACCGATGGCATGTTTCACAGTATAAAGTCAATCGACACAATGCACTTATCAAAATGTTAAGTCGAAGTATGCAACCAGCATTATGGACATCTATTCTTACCCTACTCGGTCTTGGTAGTTTGGTTTTTATAGATTCAGACATTATTAGATTGTTGAGTCTTACTATGATTATTTCTTCAGTGATAGGTTATTTTTTAAATCTAACTTTTTTACCCGCATTTTTGAGTTACTTCAAAATAGAACATGCTCATGTTCCTTATGTAAAGTTAGGCTATATGCTTACGCTTAGAGAACTTCATTATAACAAAACATTTCTGTTTGTATTTTTAGGAATCACATCTATATTATCGGTTACTGGGGCCTATATGATCTATGGTGAAAGTAATAGCTTTTTTAAACTTAATGTCAAAAATGAACAAATAGAACTTAAAATTCCATATAACCAAATAGACCTTCCTTTTGTACACTCTATTGAAAAATTTACAGAAGCTTTAACTGAACGTTTTGAAGATGAAATAGATGATGTTGTATCCTTATCGACTATTGTCAACAGTCTCAATACATCTAATACCCAAACGAAGGTGCTAGATGAAGATGCCTTAGAACAAGCACTATTCTATATGGACCTTTATGGATTAAGTGAGAAATATTTTGATGAAAGTGCGATTAATTTGGTAATAAACCTCTCGGATATCAATAAAGTTGAACTTATTGAGTGGTTGTTGCATTATAAAGGAATTGAACTCTATTTTATCGATAATGCCACATTGATCGGAAGTGCAAAATACAATCAGACTGTTTTACTTACAAGTTCATTGTTCTCGGCGTTAATGATTATTGGACTTATTACAGGGTGGATCTTTCGCTCGAAGGCTATGGTTTTTGTTGGTTTTACTATCAATGCTATTCCTATTGTATGGTTTGGGATGATCGTAAACGTTTTGGGTATTCCTCTTAGTCTTGAGATGCTCATTGCCATGACGATCTCACTTGGACTTGCGTCTGATGCGACCATTCATTTTGCATTTAAATATTATACGTTTCGCTATTTTGGACGTACTCGAAAGCAATCACTTGAAAAAATGTATTTTTATTCGAGCATACCGGTGATCATCGGTTCAGTCATACTTATAACCGTTTTTTCAATGTTGTATTTTACACAGATACACTCTTTAGAACTTATTGGGATTTATAGCGCCAGTTTAATTTTATTGTCCTTATTGACAGACTTGTTTGTTTTACCCGTCATGCTACTGTTTGTAGATAAATTTCAAAAGAAGATGGAAAA
>JADGDL010000003.1 GCA_016744875.1 Sulfurovum sp. | reverse complement strand
ATACAGATATGTTCTCTGCTATGGCACCTATGTTCATACTCTATTTTTTAATGAAAAGTACAATGGATTTTACGCCTAGAGCTGCTCTATATGCTGCGATAGCTATTGCACTTTATCCATTTTTTTATGATGGAGGGAAATCGATTGTGTATGCAATGGGGATCATATATGCGCTTTATATGATGTTTTACCATCGTTATGACAGAACAACTTATATTTCAATGGTTTTGGTTTTTGTTGCTCTTGTTCCTTTCCCTTTTTTGATAGCACCATGGAGTTATTTAATAAAAATAGCTGTAGTCATTATTTTATATTTTGTTCTGACAAAATCATCTGTAGAACAGAAAAAACTTATGATCGCATCGGGAATACTTTTTTTGCTATTTATGTATTTTGGAAATGTTTTTGGATTAATAATAGCGAAAGTATCAAGTTATATTTCAACAGGTACAGCAAGTGAAGGTTTGCATTTTTATGGTGTAAAACAGACGATTAGGGAAGCTGGAAAAATTCCTTTCGAAACCTTTGCCAATCGTATATCAGGTTCACAAGTAGGAGTGATTGTTTCATTTATTGGGTATATTTTTTTAGTAGTAAAGCATAGAGCATTCATATTGGCTTTACCACTTATAGGAATAGGTGCTTTTGCATTATGGGGCGGACTTAGGTTTACAGTGTATGCTGTGCCTGTTGCTGCTATGTCTGCAATTTATCTTTTTCATGTTATTACTACAAGCATTTCAAATAAAAAAAGTATTTATATTATTGCTATGACTATATTGACTGCAAGTATGCTGTATCCGAATATTATGCATATTGTTGGGTATAAAGTTCCAACGGTTTTAAATAAAGCAGAAGTACAGGATCTGGCAAGACTTGATGAAATAGCTACGGACAAAGACTATACTCTGACTTGGTGGGATTATGGATATCCAGTGTGGTTCTATTCTAATACCAATACTATCATAGATGGGGGTAAACATCAGAATGATAACTTTATCATTTCAAAAATCATGCAGACCACATCTTCGGATCTGGCGATAAATTTAAGTCGACTTGCAGTAGAAACCTATGTAGATTCTAATTATTCTAATATTGCCGATACAATGTTTAAAAATGGAAAAGAAGATCAGTTGGATCCAAATATTCTTCTTTCTGAACTCGAAAATAATACGTATGATCTTCCTACAAAAACGAGAGATATTTATTTGTATCTTCCATATAGAATGTTAAGTATTTTCCCTACTGTAGCCGTATTTGGCAACTTGGATCTGACCACAGGTCAAGCAGAGAGAAAGATAGTATTTTATCCTACACAGGCTGTGAGTAATAAAGATGGACTGATTGCTTTTCGAAATGGTATTACTTTTGATGCTAAGAGTGGGAAAGTGATGTTAGGTAAGCAAAAAATGAATGTGAAGAATTTTATTGTAACACAAAATACAAAACAAGGTAGAGTACATCTTCAGTCTCAGCTCTATCATGTTGATGGGGAGTATGCTATTGTCTATATGAAAAGTTATAATACCTTTGTCGTGATGGACGTTGAAACGTTTAATTCTACTTATGTGCAAATGTTTATGTTAGAGAAGTATGATAAAAACCTCTTTGAGTTAGTGGTTTCCTCTCCATATAGTAAAATCTATAAATTGAAAAAATAATTTTAGAAGTACTACTGGGGTTTTTGGAGAATTTTGAGATCTTTTTTGTAAAGATAATAATAAAGTATTAAGTAAAATACAATAAAACAGAAAGCTATAGCAATATTGGTTATTGATTTGTTTGGATAAATGGTTGATAGAGTCATAAATGGCAGGATGGATACTATAATGAATAGAGATGTTAATGGGTTGCTGTGAGTGACTTGTCTGTATACAAGCATATGAAAATGATATGCATCAGGTTTCATTGGTGATAGCCCTATATAAAGTTTTCTGATAATAGAAAAGAGTACTTCCCAAACGGGATAAATAAATATAGCAAGAATGTACCATGGGCTTACACTTTCATATTTACTTGCGAGGAAAATCCCAATGATAGCAACGATAAAGCCAAGCAAATAAGCTCCTCCATCCCCTAAAAATATCTTTCCTTTTGGAAAATTAAGTATAAAAAAACCTAAGGTTGCTCCTGCCGCAGTAAGTACTATCGTAAAAACCTCCATATTATTCTGATCGTAAGAAGTAATAGCAAAGGAGAGAAGTATAAGAAGTATGATTCCTGAAGCAAGACCATTGAATCCGTCAATAATATTTACTGCATTCATCATGCCTACTATGGCAAAGGTACTAAACAATATGGCGATCGCATAAGGCATGGATATGCCTAGCCCTAAATAGGTTACAACCGAGTCTGTGAACCAAATGGCACTAAGTGCTGCTAGAACTTGCAAAGAGAGGCGAAGCTTAGGACTTAAAGAGTTGTGAAAGTCTTCAAAGATACCAGAAAAAAATGCAAGTGTGAGTGGGAGAATGAACTTAATACCAAGAGGGAATAGCATGATAAAAAGCATACCCAATATGATACCTATCCCACCAGATCTAGGGGTAGACTCCGAATGAAAGTTTTGTGGTTTATCATGATCGGCATCATCCATGAACAAGCTATGTTTATGACTGAAGTACGTGATTAACATAAGTGTCAATAGAGATATTAAAAATGGATAGATCAATACAGATATCATATACAAATACTTTAATTTTTATAAAATTATACTGTAGTATTTATAATTTAATCACTGATAAGTTAAAAATTAGTATGGTTTTACATAAACTCAACTAAATCTATAAGTTTACTTTAGTATAATCCTTTTGTTATTTTTAAAATAACAAAAAATAATCACCTAAAGGACAAGGTATGATAAAAAAATTAATTACAGGATGTTTGGTTTTGGCCACTTCATCACTGTTTGGTATGAGTTTAGATCAGCTCAACAGTGCATCAAAAGCAGAGTTGACGAAGATCAATGGAATCGGAGATGCAAAGGCTGATGCTATTATTAAAGAGAGAACGAAAGCAAAATTCAAATCATTTGAAGATTTTCAGCGGGTTGAAGGTATCGGTGAACAAACGGCGCAAAATGTAAAAAATGATGTAACGGCTTCTAAGAAGAAGAAAGTAACAAAGAATACAAGCAACACTAAAAAGAAAAGTTAAAACATTGAAGAGTTTCGGCTCTTCTCTCTCCTCTCGGATAACTATCCCCCTTAACCACATTTTCGATACAATCACATAATTTATTTCAAGGTTATACTATGACAGTTACACGTTTTGCACCATCTCCAACGGGTTATCTTCACATTGGAGGGCTAAGAACAGCACTTTTTTCCTGGCTTACAGCACAGCATGATAAAGGGGAGTTCCTTCTTCGTATAGAAGATACAGATATGGCCCGTAACTCTGAAGAAGCCAAAGAGGCCATACTCAAAGCATTTGAGTGGGTAGGCATGAGTCACGATGGTGAGGTTGTGTATCAGTCCAAGCGTTTTGATCTGTATAAAAAGTTCATTGACCAGTTACTTGCAGAGGGTAAAGCGTATAAGTGTTATATGAGTAAAGAAGAGCTTACTGAACTTAGAGAAGAACAGATGGCGAAAAAAGAACGAACACGTTATGATGGACGTTATCGTGACTTTACGGGCACACCTCCTGCTGAAATTAACCCGGTGATACGTATCAAGGCACCTCAAGAGGGGACGATAACCTTTGTAGATGGCGTAAAGGGAGAGATGAATATCTCTGCAGATGAGGTTGATGATTTTGTCATCGCTAGAGCAGATGGTGCTCCGACATATAACTTTGTTGTCGCCATTGATGATGCACTTATGGGACTTACTGAAGTGATCCGTGGAGATGACCATCTTTATAATACACCTAAACAAATTGTAGTTTACAATGCACTTGGACTTGACCTGCCAAACTTTAACCACGTTGCGATGATAAACAACGAACAGGGTAAAAAACTCTCCAAAAGAGATGGGGCAACGGATGTGATGGCCTATAAAGAGATGGGCTATTTACCAGAAGCTTTACTTAATTTTCTTGTACGTTTAGGGTGGAGTCATGGTGATCAGGAGATATTTAGCATTGAAGAGATGATAGAATTGTTTGATCCTAAAAATATCAATAAATCTTCATCAAACTATAATTTAGACAAGCTTTTATGGCTGAATGCACATTACATTAAGAACATGCCAAATGAAAAATTAGCTGGAATGCTTAAAGAGTATGGTGTAAATATAGAAGGGCATGATAAACTGGAACTGCTCCTTGATGCTACAAAAGAGAGAGGGAAAACACTTGTTGAGCTTGCTGAGCAGATCAACCTCATTTTAACAACTCCCTCCGAGTATGATGCTAAAGCCTCTAAAAAAGCATTTAAAGGTGAAGCTAAAGAAGTCCTGGCTGACTTTGCAGCGATGCTCCGAGAATGGGACAAGACTTTACATTTGCCATGTGACTACCACGAAGTGATGGATAAACTTGTTTCGGAAAAAGAAATTGGTTTTGGGAAAATAGGTATGCCTTTACGTGTTTCACTACTTGGAAGTATGACAGGTTCTGGACTTGATGAGATCATGGCCATCTTGGGTGTTGATGAAACAGTAGTCCGCATTGAGAAGGCTATAGAAGCGATAGAGTAAAAGATTAGATCTTTTTACTCTGCTTTAAAAATAATTTTAAAGATTTCTTCGCTTTATCATCCATCTCATAATAAATATGCTCCAAATACCAAGTAAGTTGTTTGGGAGTAATCCCCCTTTCTTTTGCTTCTTTTTTTAACACATATTGTGGAATTTTTACTTTAGTGTGTGAAAAAGTCTTTGCTAGTTTTTGTACAGTGTGACCGTGTTTGTTAAAGCAAAGTCTAGCAAAGACAAAAGGTAAGCCAGTTTTATTGTACCAAGCTTCAGCCAAGTCAATGCCTTTCCCTCCATCTAAATAGTGTTTGAGCGCAGCATCTCCTATGAGTACTTTACCTTGAAGGTCTAATACTTTGGCTAGTTGGTTAGAGGTTGCAGAAGCAGGATCACATTCATCATCTCCCTCTAAGAGTAGTACAGAATAAACTTTTTTATGTGCAATGATGCCTAAGTTTGTACATCGAGATTTACGTGATTCTACTGAAGAGATAAAGGCGGCATTGACCTCTCTTCTTTTAAGTGCAGCGTTGATCTCACTTGGCACTGCACGTTTATAATTAAAGGACATTTTAGCTGCTGAGGGTTTCAGGTTTTTTTTGAGAAAGAGTTGAAAGGGAAGTAGGTTAAGATACGTGATAGAACCAAATAACATATCCACTCCATTTATAAATTAAGCATGATTATACCAAACAAGATTTATAATCGCGTTAACTAGTAATAGAATATTTTGTGAATAAAGCCAGACAAAACTACGCTAATGCTGCATTGCACCTAAAGGTATTCCCTTCGGTCATTTCAGCAGTTGGCTCATATGACTTATCATATTTAAAAAAGGATCTCTCATGATAAAAGTAGAATTTTTAGGCCCCATAGGTAAAGCACCTGTAGAAATGGAAGCATCAACACTTGCAGATGTTTCTGCAAAGTTAAAAGAAGACAATACATTGACAGAGTGGTTGGATAAGTGTGCTGTGGCACTGAACGATACGATGGTGAATGACCTTGCTACAGTAGTAAAAGATGG
Source organism: Sulfurovum sp. (assembly GCA_016744875.1). Taxonomy (GTDB): domain Bacteria; phylum Campylobacterota; class Campylobacteria; order Campylobacterales; family Sulfurovaceae; genus Sulfurovum. Next base: position 91,002 of record JADGDL010000003.1, on the reverse strand, counting down.
AGATAAAGTCTCTATCTTGCCTCCTGTTTGTGGTGGATAAATAGTGGAACTCTATAACGGTCCACTTGATACCAAAGAAATATTTGGTCGATGGTTAGATGAACAGGCAGAGTCTAACTATGGTGCTTATATTCCATTTGTAGGAACTATACGGGCGGAAGACGACATAGAAGCATTAAGTTTTGACATCTATGAACCAGTACTTCAAAAGTGGTTTGATGAATGGCAAAATAAAGCAAAAGAACTTGGTGCTGTGGTCAAGATGGCACACTCTATAGGTGACGTACCTGTACATACCTCTTCCTATGTCTCTGCTGTATTTTCACCTAAGAGAAGGGTCGCATTGGAACTTATAGATGAATTTGTGGAAGATTTTAAAGCCAATGCACCTATTTGGAAGTATGATGTGAAGAATGGCGAGCGTATCTATGCAGCCGATAGAAGTACACCGATGGACGGTTCAGGATTACTCGCGTAATCCGAAGTGAATAGTTAATAGTGAATAGTTATTAAATTAACCATAATATAAAAATAGTTTTGCAGAGCAAAACAAACCTAAATTATTCACTATTAGTTATTCACTATTCACTTTAAAAGGAATTTTTAATGATCCACTTTGATGAATCAATACAAATCATACAAGATTTGGAAATAAATAATTACAAAACAAAAAAACTTTACTTGGTAGATGCTTTAGGGTATGTACTGGCAGAAGATGTCATAGCAGACCATAATTCTCCAGAGTTCCCTACCTCTGCGATGGATGGATATGCCATAATACATGAAGATATGACTTTGGGTACACTCAAGGTAGGAAGTATCAATCCCGCTGGATCTGCACTAAAAGAAGAAGTGATAGGGGGAACGTGCATCAAAACGTTTACTGGGTCATTGATGCCTCATGGTGCAGATACTCTTATCCCTATAGAAAATGTTGAAGTAGATGGAGATGGGATCATTATAAAAGAGGAAGTACCTCAAGGTTTTTCAGTTAGAGAAGTGGGTGAAAATTATGCTAAGGGTCAATTGCTTATTGCCAAAGGAACAAAGATAGACTTCCCTCAGATAGGGGTAATGGCCAGTTTAAATATCGCCAATCTGCTTGTGTATGAAAAGCCAACGGTAGCTATTATATCAACAGGTTCGGAACTACTGGAATTAGGGGAAGAGCAAACCAATGATTCTCAGATAAGATCTTCCAATAATTATATACTCGAAGCGATTGTGAATAAGTACGATGGTATCCCTATGCAGCTAGGGTGTATTAAAGACGATAAGGCAACCATTACTAAAGAGATCTCTGATGCATTGGATAAATCTGACATTGTTGTGACAACCGGTGGGGTAAGTGTAGGTGACTTTGACTTTGTAAAAGATGTTATTTATGAACTTGGCTGCGATGTTGTCTTTAAAGGTGTACGTGTGAAACCGGGACAACACATTATGGTGGCACGCAAAGATGATAAGTTTATCATAGGACTGCCTGGTTTTGCATACTCTTCAACGGTTACGGCGCTACTTTACCTTATACCCTTGATAGAAAAACTGCAAAAAGGTCAAAGTACTTTACATACCGTCAAAGCAAAGCTCAAAGAGCCATTTATCAAACGTGCAAAAAAAGCAGAATTTACAGCTTGTAACGTTTCACTGATACAAGGTGAATACTATGTCGACTTTAAAGATAAAAAAGTCGGCTCCTCTGCCATCCTTACAAACATGCTTGGAAATGCTGCCCTTTTAGTTACTTCAGAAGATGATACATCCAAAGAAGTGGGTGATGAGGTAAACGTACTACTCTTTGGTTAAAAATTAAAGCGAGAGAATAGATTCTCTCGCTTTTAAGAACATTGCAAACTCTGCTGCTGTTTTACATCCCATTTTCATCGCATAACTTAATAACTCTTTATCTCTAGTGTAAATCATTTTATATCCTTTAAGTTAAATATGTCATATTGTACATATATTATAAATAATTATTAAAAAATATGTCAAATTGTCATACTTTTAGGAAAAAGTGTATATAATTACCTATATATATGACAAAAAGGAGTCAAAATGTTAATTTTAGGTGATATTATAGATAAGTTAAAAGATGTTCTCTCGGAAACGCGTATAGGAAAAAAAGTATTTGATAAAGATGTGGCAGATGCCTTGAATATTCCTCAGGCAACATTTGCAACGATGAAAAAAAGAAACTCTATCCCTTATGAAGAGATCTTGGAATTTTGTGCCCTTAAAAAAATCTCAGTAAATTGGCTCTTTTTTGATCAGGCAGTTGATATGCTCAAAGAAGAGACGGAAAAATTTTTTCAAGTACGTTATTTTTCAGATATCCGTGCAAGTGCAGGTGGGGGAGCAGAAGTATTTGATGCAAATTATGAAAGCATTAGTATTGATGAGAAGATCATGCATAATATGGTAGGGTTGGGTAATACTGAACTTGAAGCCATCCATGTGGATGGTGAGTCGATGGAGCCAACGCTTCAAGACGGAAGCATCGTTTTTGTGGACAGAGAACAGACGAATATCAATAAAAATGGTATTTTTATTGCAGCAACGACAGGAGGATTATTTATTAAACGTATTCAGCAGCGTGCAGATGGGATGGTAGAGTTGATATCGGATAATAGTATGTACCCACCTCAAGCCATTGATCCCTCTGAGGTAACAATTGTAGGAAAAGTAGTAGGGAATATTGAAAGCCTATAGTTTATAGGTTGCTGGCACACTCCACACACCTCACACTCTCAGGGCGTATAGTCATGCGTCCTATTCCTATATCTTCTTCACATTCTATACAGATACCAAACATAGCTTTGTCTATACGTTGCAAGGCATTTTTCAATCTTGTGAGTCTCAGACGGGATTCATCAAGTATTTTATTATTAACATCTTGTTCTCCCATAGCCTCTAAGCGTGTGAGTCTACCAAGTCCACAGTCGGGAGAAATGGGTTTTACTTTATCTTCAAGCGTTAGGATCTGTTCGTTAAGTGTGTCTATGTCCTCGTTTATTTGGTTTTTAATGTCAGTTTTCTCTTGATTTGTCATTTGGTATCACTTTATGTTATAGTGGCTTATTATACATAAAGTAGTACAAATGAAGCAAATCATTTTAAGTATCTTATTTTTTACATCAGTCTACGGGGCAGAACAGTATAGTAATGCTTTGGTCCATGAAGACTCTCCTTACTTACAGCAACATGTACATAATCCTGTAAACTGGTATCCCTGGGGAGAAGAGGCTTTTGAAAAAGCTGAAAAGGAAGATAAGCTTATCTTCCTCTCTATAGGTTACAGTACTTGTCATTGGTGTCATGTGATGGAAGAGGAGAGTTTTACAGATGAAGAAGTATCAAAACTTTTGAATGAAAGCTTTGTCTCTATAAAAGTAGATAGAGAAGAATACCCTCAGTTGGATAATAAGTATCAGAAACTGTATATGTATGCGCATGGGAAGAGAGGTGGATGGCCATTGAGTGTATTTATGTCTCCTCAGGCAGAGCCTTTCTTTTTAGGAACTTATATTCATAAAGGGGAAGAGTTCATTACAAGAGGTTTAATGTATCTTTTACCTTATTTTGTGGGACTTCAAAATAAAAATACGACTGAGTTTCAAAAATTAATAGACAAACATAAAATAGTTAGAGAGGGTAAAGCACAAAAAGAGCATATCAATAAGATTTCTGCTAATAAAATAATAGATAAATTTTTAGACAAGGTTTCTTCTGAATTTGATAAAACAAATGGTGGATTTTCTGCACGACCTAAATTCCCCGAAGCATCTAAAATAACATTGTTGTTTGATATCTATAAGCTAAGAGGAGATAAAAAAGCGTTATATATGGCAGAGATGACATTGAAGAAGATGGCAAAAGGTGGCATTTATGATCAGATAGGAGGAGGATTTTTCCGCTATACCACAGATTATGAATGGCAGATGCCTCACTTCGAGAAAATGCTCTACACCAATGCAGAACTGGTTTCAGTCTATGCAAATGTATATATGTATACAAAAGAACCTCTTTACAAAAAAGTTGTGGTCGAGACCATAGCCCAAATGGAAGAGAACTATATGCAAGGAGGAATGTATCTCGCTGCATCAGATGCAGATTCTGATGGCGAAGAGGGAGGGTATTTTATTTATGAATATGTCACGGTCAAAGAAGATCTGCTCAAACTTGGGATGAAAGAAAAAGAGGTAGAAGAGGTATTGGCTTATCTGGGCATCGAGGAAGATGGCAATATCGATGGGGATTTTTCGCATGTACACATCATGGGTGATAAGGTACCTGATAAACTTGAAGAGGTCAAAGAGTATTTAAGCGGTATAAGTGCTAAGCGAACCTTTCCATTCATTGATAAGAAGATCATTACTTCATGGAATGCGATGATGATCAAAGCATTGCTTTTAGCTTCAAAGGTTGAAAAGCGTTATCTGGCTTTGGGTATAAAACGCTTGGAATATTTATGGACATTGATGCGAAAAGAGAAGGTACTGTATCATCAAACACTTTTAGGAAAAGCACCTAGACAAAAAGCACTACTAGAAGATTATGCTTTTCTGATTGATGCATTGATCGAAGCGTACGAGCGTACTTATAATAAACAATACTTGGAACAAGCAACACAACTGACACAAGAAGCGGTACACCAGTTTTACAAAAAACAACAATGGTTTTTGAGTAATGACGGAATAGAAGCTCTGGCTGATTTTGATGACAAGTATTATACGTCTTCCTTGTCTCTTATGTTGGAGAACTTGGTACGGTTAGCCAGCCTTACTGAAGACCTAGAGTATAACAAAATCGTCAAAAACACAATGAAGCAAAATGTTCCAACCTTAGAGACCACTCCTACAAATACTGCCAAATTATTGCATACTTTTTTACGTTTAGAAAAAGGGGATGTGATTATTAAGGCTCCCAAAAAGAAGTTGCAAAAAAGTGAAAATGAGATAGAAAGCATAGATTATCCGTTTATATTAAGCAAATCTGAAGAGAGTGACAAGTATCTTGCCTGTCGTGTAAGCTCTTGTTTTGCCTATGATTCAAACCTTACAAAATTAATAGAAAAAATAAATAAAAGTGTAGGGCCATAATGTTACCAATGAATGAAGATCTTGAAGGTGCTTTAAAAGAGTATCTTAAGTTATTAGATAAAGAAGCGTATTTTGAAGCCCATGAAGTGATGGAAGAGGCATGGCATCCTTTACGTCTAAAGAAAGATCCGCTTGCGAACCTTGCAAAAGGATTTATCAACGGTGCAATCGCTTTTGAGCATATTAAACGTAATAGAAAAAATGCGAAAGATAAAGCAAAAAAGGTGATTGCTTCTTATGAGAGACATAAACATTTGTGTGTTGAGGGTATAGAATACTTTATTTTATTTCAGCAGGCCTCACAAAAGATAGAATGTCTTAAAGTTAAACATACTGAAATCTTTGAATAATGTTTTGGTATCACGCTGCGACGAAACACTCCTACAATTCAGTCAGAACAAATCCAAATTATTTCTCCTGGGAAGATAAGCCCAGTACGTATAAGAACTATCCGGAGGGTTATACAAAGATTAAACTGGATCTGGAGAATGAAGAGGATAATTTTCTGTTTCACATTGCAGGAATAACAGTAAAGAAGTCTTACCCCTCTGGAGAACATTATTTACGTATCAATCCAAGTGCAGGTGCACTCTATCCCAATGAACTCTATTTACAGATACGAGGCGTAGAGGGAAAAGAAGATGGAATCTACCATTATGAAGCGGGCTCTTCTTCTTTAACATTGTTACAAGATATCAGTAATCAAGAAGGCCTGGAACCCTATTTGGGTTTGAAGACAGCCATGCGAGGGTATTTGTTTTTAGTTTCTGCTGTCTACTATAGATCTTCCTGGAAATATAAAGATCGTGCATTGCGGTATTGTCTTTTAGACGCGGGACACTTACTTGGGAGTATAGAGGCTTCTGCATTGCTTAAACCACATGCCGTACAAATGCTTTACAATATAGAAAAAAAGAAACTTAATCGTATGTTTGGTTGTGAAGACCGTGAATGGTTTTTATCAGCTGCTTCTATGGCAGTGCCTATACGAGATACAGAAGTCAAAGCCATAGAGTTTGAATTGCCTTATGTTGATGGAAGTAGAACATTTGAAAAAAATAAACTGATAGAACAGGCATACCATGAAACAATGTTGGTAGAAAATTGTAAAAGAGAGATAAAAGCCCCTAAGTTCACCTATCATACGCAAAAGTTGCAAGAAACTCTTTTTACCCGTCGGTCCCAAAGAGGTTTTGCGGGAGGCGCTATGACTAAAGGACAGTTCAATTACATTATGGATGCGATACGTCAGCCTATACTCTCTGACTGTGATGAGGAAGTTAATGTCTATGTGGTGGTAAACAAAGTAATCAATATGCCTTTAGGACTGTATAAAGATGATGCATATGTAGAGTATGGGGATTTTGCAAAAAAAGCAGGCTATCTCTCTCTGGAGCAGTATAGTTTATCTCAGGAAGGTGCCATGGTCTTTTTCCTTACTTCCAAAGCAAAAAACTATCAGGCCCTGTATCAAAAGGCAGGAATCATAGGACATAGACTCTATGTAGCGTCGGTATATTTGGACCTAGGGTGCTCAGGGATAGGGGCATACTATGATGATGAGGTAAATACATTTGTGGGGAATGAGGAAATGGTACTCTACGCATTAGCCATAGGAAAATAAAAACTTAGTTTTTAAATCTATATTCCATCGCTTCCAAATGTTTACGTAGTTGTTCTGGAATATCTCCTTGAAACTCTAAACTATCCTCTTTGAGCGTACCGCCGCACCCTAACTTCTTTTTTAGTGTTTTAAGTAGCGCTTGTAAATCTTTTTTCTCCAAACAAAAAGGTTGGACTATGGTCACTACTTTCCCTCTGCGTTTCTCTTTTGCAAAATGAAGTTGGTGTTTCTCTGGGATTTGTATTTCTGTAGAGATTTTTTTAGAAGGTTTATCTTTATTGTCTGAAGACCATTCATCTCCAAAGTCAGCACCCATTTCAAATAGATTTTTTTTCACTGATCTCTCCTAGCTAAAGTCTGTATCAAAAAGTATACCAAGTACGACCATTAGGCTAAGTAGAAAGATAAGTATTGTATAAAGCGTGTTATCACTAGGAAGTCTCATAGCATACCTTTGTAGTTTATATATTTTAACATATTTATGAGAGATATGTCACACCCCAAGAATATATTTAATTGATAATAATTTTCATTATTATGTTTATTTAAGCTTAGTTATGTAAAATATGAAAATCATTATCAATAAGGAGAAACTTATGGAAGATTTTTTTATCATCCCAAATAATAAAATAGAAACCGCATGGAATCCACCAGATAAAAGTTTAGAGCTTTATCTATTAGAGTATTGTGAAGAGGTTTTGGATGTACCTCTTTTTGTTATCTCAGATGCATCATGGAGTGAAGAAGGACTTGAGATTGACTTATATAACCTTGAAGACTATATGCTAGTTGAAGATTGGTACACCAATCTTTCAAGACTTTCAAATTATGCGTTAGCATCATAAGGAGTAACATATGACAGCCCCATTAAATATGAGAAAGATAGAAATACAAAACAACGCAGCAGTATTGCAGAATATGAAACAGTCTATATGGGATGCCATAGATGAAGGTAATACCCAGAAGGTCGATACAATTATGGGTCAGATCTTGGATCATCAGGTATCCGTGCAGTATCTCTATTCACTATGTTCTTATGCAGACAGTATACAAGAAGAACAAGTATGTACCTACTTTAAGCAGATTTTATTGACTACCAACAATATGTAGTCCTCTGAAAAGAACATATACTATGGATGTATAGAAAATAAGAACACTATACGTCTATGGTATATATGATCTCAGTTTTATTCTTATTTGTTTGAATTTCATGGATACTTAATCCCTCTATAGGAAGTTTCATAAATTCTTCTATGCTCTCTATTCCAGATTTGGCTATTTCACGTAATACAATCCCCCTATAAGCTTTTGCCCAATGGCTTACTACTTTACCGTTTTTGATAAACTTTAGAGTAGTGTATGCTTTAGATGGTTTGTAGAACTTGTCATAAAAGCCTGCACGTAGGTCAAGTATCTCTTCATCTTGCAGATATGCTTCCATAAGATGTGCTGAATGCTCATTATAAAACTTTTCAGGCTTGATATCTGAGACTGCTTCACCCTGTTTGAGCTTATACTCAGGGATAAGATCATTTGCACGTATAGGGCCAAACAGGTTAGAGAAGAGGATGACATTTTTATCTATATATGTTTGTGCATCCCTGGTTAGATCAGTATACCCAAGGTAATCAAACGCCACACCTGTATAACGTTCTATAGCTTTCATAGTAAGTTCATGGATAATATCTTTATTATGTCTTAAAATATCCGCTTCTTTTTTGATACCAAACATTTTAGACAGAACTTGCATGTCTCCTTGTTGCAGGACATTGGTATAGGTATGTAAAAGTTTTATGCGATGAGGTGTAAGTGTATCAAAAAGTAATGTAGAGGGATTAAATGAGAGTTCTCCACCTGATTTTTTAGTTTCGCTTGGTGCGAGTAGAATTTTCATGAGATTTACCTATTTTGAGTGTTATTTTATGATGATATTCTATAGAAATTACCTAAAAAAAAGAAATTTTATAATTTTTCCCAAAAAACCTTGACTTTTAAAATGTATTTGTCTATAATTCCCGTCCATTTAAAGCAGAATAGCTTTTTATGATGGCGCTGGTGTAGCTCAGCTGGCTAGAGCAGCTGATTTGTAATCAGCAGGTCGGGGGTTCGAGTCCCTTCACCAGCTCCATAAAATTTTTATCAGTGTTTGACCGGAAAATAATCCAAACTCTTTTCATACTTTAATGTATTGATTAGACTGAAGATTGACATAATGGTGAGTTACTCAAGTGGCCAACGAGGGCGGATTGTAAATCCGCTGACTACGTCTTCGAAGGTTCGAATCCTTCACTCACCACCATGTATCCATTTATGCGGGCGTAGCTCAGTGGCTAGAGTTCCTGCCTTCCAAGCAGGCTGTCGAGGGTTCGAATCCCTTCGCCCGCTCCACATAATGGTTTATCTGGGAGCTGATGTGAATAATATATTTACATGACTTCACATTACTACTCTAACAAACACTCATAATAATTTTTACAATAATATAGATCACTATACGTATGTATGGTATTTTGCCCATATGGCTCAGGGGTAGAGCACTTCCTTGGTAAGGAAGAGGTCGTGAGTTCAAGTCTCACTATGGGCTCCAGAACGAATAAACCTAACGGTATGGACAAGAGAGTAGTAGCACTACTATTCTTCTGTCCATATAGGTTAATAATGACTTAAGAAGATTTGGGTATAATACTGCCTTTATAAAACATTTACGCTAGGAGAAAAGCATGGCTAAAGAAAAATTCGAACGAACAAAACCGCATGTAAACATCGGTACTATCGGTCACGTTGACCACGGTAAAACTACACTAACAGCTGCAATCACAATGTGTCTTGGACTTAAAAATGGTCAAGCTACAATGGATTATGATCAAATTGATAATGCTCCAGAAGAAAGAGAAAGAGGAATTACAATTGCTACTTCTCACGTAGAGTACGAAACTGAAGGTAGACACTACGCTCACGTTGACTGTCCAGGTCACGCGGATTACGTTAAAAACATGATTACTGGTGCTGCTCAAATGGACGGTGCTATTCTTGTTATCGCTTCAACTGATGGACCAATGGCTCAAACTAGAGAGCATATCCTTCTTTCTAAGCAAGTAGGTGTACCTTACATCGTTGTATTCTTAAACAAAGAAGACCAACTTGATGATGAAGATAAAGAAGAGATGTTAGAGCTTGTAGAGATGGAAGTAAGAGAACTTCTTTCTGAGTATGACTTCCCAGGTGACGATACTCCAATCGTAGCTGGTTCAGCATTCAAAGCACTTGAAGAAGCTAAAGCCGGTACAGCTGGTGAGTGGTCAGAAAAGATCTTTGAACTTATGAAACAAGTTGATGAGTACATCCCAGAGCCAAAAAGAGAAACTGATAAAGATATGCTAATGGCAATCGAAGATATCTTTACTATCCAAGGTCGTGGTACAGTTGTAACTGGTAAAGTTGACCAAGGTAAAGTATGTGTTGGTGACGAAGTTGAGATCGTTGGTATCAAAGATACAATGAAAACAACAGTAACTGGTGTTGAAATGTTCCGTAAAGAAATGGATTGTGGTCTTGCTGGTGATAACTGTGGTGTTCTTATCCGTGGTATCGATAAAGAAGCTGTACAAAGAGGTATGGTTCTTTGTAAGCCAGGTTCAATCACTCCACATACAGCATTTGAAGCTGAGATCTATGTTCTTACTAAAGAAGAAGGTGGTAGACACACTCCATTCTTTGATAACTATAGACCACAGTTTTACGTACGTACAACAGACGTAACTGGTTCAGTTAGACTTCAAGAAGGTACTGAAATGGTTATGCCAGGGGACAATGTTAAAATCAATGTTGAACTTATAGCTCCAGTTGCACTTGAACAAGGTACTAAATTTGCTATCCGTGAGGGTGGTAGAACAGTTGGTGCTGGTGTTGTTTCTAAGATTATTGCTTAAGACAAACACTTGTAAGAGGTTTTTGCCTCTTACAAACTTATCATAGGAGATAACAATGAGAGAAACAGTTCACTTAGGTTGTGAGAAATGTACAAGACGTAATTATCACACGAACAAAAATAAAAAAACGACTACAGAGAAACTTGCTCTTAAAAAGTATTGTAAATGGTGTAAATGCCATACAGTACACAAAGAGATGAAGCTGTAATTTTATACTTTTTTAATACCGAAGGTTTTTGACTTTGGGTATTAATTTAGGCCAATAGCTCAGTTGGTAGAGCACTGGTCTCCAAAACCAGGTGCCGTGGGTTCGAGTCCCTCTTGGCCTGCCACAAAAAAAGGTAATAAATATGGGAAAACTTTCAACATTTATATCACACGCGAGAGCGGAGATTCATAAAGTAATATTTCCAACAAAAGTACAAGTAAGACAAGCATTTTTAGCAGTTGTTCTCGTAGTAACTGTGATATCAATATTTTTAGCATTGGTTGACTTTTTAATGTCATCAATCGTTTCATCAGTTTTATAGGATAAATTATGGCTTATCAATGGTATGCAATTCAAGTATATTCAGGTTCTGAACAATCTGTAAAAAGAGGTATAGAACAACTCGTTATCGATCATGGTATCGAAGAGAAAATTGAGCGTATAGTTGTACCTACTGAAGAGGTCATCGAAGTTAAAAACGGTGAGAAAAAGATTACTGAGAGAGTATTGTACTCTGGGTATACATTTGCACATATAGACCTGGATACTGACCTTTGGCATAAGATCCAATCTCTGCCAAGAGTATCTAGATTTATCGGTGAACAAAAGACACCTACTGCACTTACTGAAAAAGATGTAAAAAATATTTTAGACAAGATGGAGCAAAAATCTGCACCACGTCCAAAAGTTGATTTTGAAACAGGCGAAATGGTACGTATCATAGATGGTTCATTTGCAAACTTTACAGGTATGGTGGAAGAGTATGATCTTAACCACGGTACCTTGAAGTTGAATGTTTCAATCTTCGGTAGAAATACACCAGTCGAAATTCTTTACACACAAGTAGAGAAAATTATATAACCACTAACGGTTAAATTTAACAAAGGAAAGCAAGATGGCAAAAAAGATAACTGAAAAGTTCAAAATGATGATCCCAGCAGGCGCTGCGAATCCATCACCACCTGTTGGACCAGCACTTGGACAACGTGGTGTTAACATCATGGAATTCTGTAAAGCGTTCAATGAAAAAACAAAAGAGATGATGGGATTCAAAGTACCTGTTCAAGTTACTGTATATGCAGATAGAAGTTTTACATTTGAAACTAATCAACCACCTGCATCAGAGCTTATTTTAAAAGCTGCTGGTATTAAAAAAGGTACAGATAATCCTATCACGACTAAAGTTGGTACGATCAACAAAGCAAAACTTGATGAGATCATCGAGAGAAAAATTGTTGACCTTAACACAAACGATAAAGAAATGGCTGCAAATATCATCGCTGGTACTTGTAGATCTATGGGTGTTGAAATCGTAGACTAGTTTTACGCAAACGTAAAACAATCATAACCACATGATTTAAAAATGTGGGAGCATATAAAGCGGAGAAATAAAATGGCAAAAAAACCAAGTAAAAGAAGAGAAGCATTACTTAAAAAAGTAGATGTTACTAAAGAGTATGGTGTTGATGAAGCGATCACAACACTTACAGATCTTAAATCAGCAAAATTTGACGAAACAGTAGAGATTGCACTTAATCTCAATGTAGACCCAAGACATGCAGACCAGATGGTAAGAGGTTCAGTAGTTCTTCCTCACGGTACAGGTAAAGTAGTAAGAGTAGCTGTATTTGCAAAAGATGCAAAAGCAGACGAAGCTAAAGCTGCAGGTGCGGATATCGTTGGTGCTGCAGATCTTATCGAAGATATCCAAGCGGGTAACATCAACTTTGATACAGTTATCTCAACACCAGATATGATGGGTGTACTTGGTAAAGTTGCAAGAGTACTTGGGCCAAAAGGTCTTATGCCAAACCCTAAAACGGGTACAGTAACAATGGACGTAGCTAAAGCCGTGACTGAAGCTAAAGGTGGAAAAGTTAACTTTAGAGTAGATAAAAAAGGTAACATCCATGCAGGTATCGGTAAAGTAAGTTTTGGTGCTGAAAAGATCAAAGAAAACTTTGTAACACTTATGGAAGTTGTGAACAAAGCAAAACCTGCTTCTGCTAAAGGTAGATACATCACAAATGCTGCGATCTCATTAACTATGAGTCCTTCAGTGACACTTGATGCTTCAGAAGTAATGGATATCAAATAATTTAACAACTATTTTTACAAGTTGGGTTCTCCCAACTTGTATCGTATTTTCAACAAAAAACTTTGATAGTTTTTTGTTGAGATTACTCTCAATAATTTAGGTCAAAGACAATTAGGGGCGAAAGCTTAATTAGTATATCTGAAGAGATATACAAGTGTATTTATCCATTGGATAATTTACACACCCTTTTGTAGGTCGAAAGGAGAATATATGACTAGAACTAGAAAAGAAGAATTAGTTGCTGAAATGACAGCAGAATTCAAGGACGCTGGTGCCATCATCGTTTGTGATTACAAAGGTATGACTGTTGAAAATCTTGAGATCGTAAGAAATCTTGCAAAAGATGAAGATACAAAAGTACAGGTTGTAAAAAACAAATTAGCAAGAATTGCATTGAAAAATGCAGGATGTGAAGATGTTGAATTTACAGATACAAACCTTGTTATCTGGGGTGATGCACAAGTTACACCTTGTAAAATCGCTGATAAAGCAGCTACTGACTTTACAGATAGTTTCTCAATCAAAACTGGTTTGATCAAAGGCGAAGTTGCAGACATGGCTACGATCAATGCTATGGCTAAACTTCCTACAAGAGATGTACTTCTTGGTATGCTCCTTAATGTTTGGAATGCTCCGGTACAAAACTTTACAATTGGTATGGATGCACTATCTAGAAAATTAGAAGAAGAGGCATAGAGTGGTGAGAGCCACTGGCTCTTTTTAATTTTAAACTATCCATATAGTTTAAACGAATTATATATTAAGGAAAATAATATGGCAACAACTAAAGAAGATGTTCTTGAGTTTATCTCAAACATGTCAGTACTTGAGCTTTCTGAGCTTGTAAAAGAATTTGAAGAGAAATTTGGCGTATCTGCGCAAGCTACAGTAGTAGCTGGTGGTGGAGATGCAGGTGCAGGTGCAGCTGCTGAAGAGCAAACAGAATTTGACGTAGTACTTACAGATGCAGGTGCTAAGAAAATCAATGCTATTAAAGCAGTAAGAGCAATTACTGGTCTTGGTCTTAAAGAAGCAAAAGCAGCAGTTGAAGAAGCTCCAACAGTACTTAAAGCTGGTGTTGCTAAAGAAGAAGCTGAAGAGCTTAAAAAACAAATCGAAGAAGCTGGTGCTTCTTGTGAACTTAAATAATTTATATTATTTAAGAGAATCTAGGCATATTGCCTAGATTCAACCTTATACTACTTAGATATACTGATAAACTATTCGGAGACATTTTCATACCCTCCTCTAATAGTTTCTTTGTGTATCTAATCATTTAGAGTGATCTAAAACAACGATATTTATAACATAAACCATTACTAACCCCATCATACTAAGGATAAACATGTTAAATTCTTTACATTCTGGTAACAGACTTCGTGTCGACTTTTCTAAAACGCCAAGAGAAATAGAAATTCCAAACCTGCTTCAACTTCAGCAAAAAAGTTATGAAAACTTTTTAATGTTAGGTGAAAAAGACAGAAAAAACTCTACACTTGAAAAAGTATTCAGATCTGCATTCCCCATTCATGATCAACAAAATAGAGTAACACTTACGTATAAAAACTCTGAGATCGTTAAACCAAAATATACAGTGAGAGAGTGTATGGAGAGAGGCTTGACTTATTCTGTTTCTCTTAAAATGAACATTGCACTGACTATTTGGAACAGAGATGAAAAAACAGGTGAGAAACTAGATCCTAAAGAGATCAAAGAACAGGCTGTTTTTGTAAGAGATATTCCTTTGATGACAGAGAGAACATCATTTGTTGTAAACGGTGTTGAGAGAGTTATCGTAAACCAATTGCACAGATCACCGGGAGTTATCTTTAAAGAAGAAGAAGGAACAACAGCGGGTGCTGGACTTATCTACTCTGCACAGATCATTCCTGATCGTGGTTCATGGTTGTATTTTGAGTATGATTCAAAAGATATCCTTTATGCACGTATCAATAAAAGAAGAAAGATCCCTGTAACGATTCTTTTCAGAGCTTTGGATTATTCTAAAGATGATATTGTAAAACTATTCTACTCTACAAAAGAGATCAGCATTAAAGATAACAGATTCCTTGTGAAGTTTAATGCAAATGACTTTGCAGGTAGAGCGGACTATGATGTAAGAGATATGGATGGCAATACGGTTGTAAATGCAGGGAAAAGACTCACTAAGAAAAAAGCACAAAAGCTTATTGAAGATGGTTTAGAGTGGATCGAGTACCCACTTGATGTACTTATGGAAAGACACTTGGCTACGCCAGTGATCGACCAGGAGAGTGGAGAAGTTCTTTATGATGTAGTGACACCTTTGGATGAAGCGAAACTCAAAAAAATGATCGAACAGGGTATCGAGACGATCGATATTATCGATGATCTTGCAGATGGTGCAGATCGGTCTATTATTAATGCATTTATTGCAGATAACGAATCTTTAAGACTCTTAAAGCAAACAGAAGAGATCGATGATGAAAATGTACTTTCAGCGATCCGTATCTATAAGGTTATGAGACCGGGTGAACCTGTAACACCAGACGCTGCCAAAGCATTCTTAAAACAGCTTTTCTTTGATCCGGAAAGATATGACCTAACTAAAGTCGGTCGTATGAAAATGAACCACAAGTTAGGTTTAGATATCCCTGAGTATGCAACGGTTCTTACTTCTGAAGACCTTATCAATACGGTTAAGTACCTCATTAAAGTGAAAAATGGTCAAGGTCATATCGATGACAGGGATCACTTGGGTAACAGAAGAATTAGAGCGATAGGTGAACTTCTTGGAAATGAACTTCACAATGGTCTTGTGAAGATGCAAAAAGCGATCAAAGACAAGATGACAACAGTGTCAGGTACCATCGATGAGTTGATGCCACATGACCTTGTAAATTCTAAAATGATCACAAATACGATCTTGGAGTTCTTCTCATCTGGACAGCTTTCACAGTTTATGGATCAGACGAACCCGCTTTCAGAAGTAACACATAAAAGAAGACTTTCTGCACTAGGTGAAGGTGGTCTTGTTAAAGAAAGAGCCGGATTTGAAGTGAGGGATGTACACCCTACGCACTATGGACGTATTTGTCCTATTGAAACACCGGAAGGTCAGAATATTGGTCTTATCAATACACTTGCAACATACTCAAAAGTAAATGAGCATGGATTCATTGAAGCACCGTATAAAGTGGTGAAAGATTGTCAGGTTACAGATGAAATTGTATATATTACTGCAACTCAGGAAGAAGATAAGTGTATCGCTCCTGCTTCAACAGTAGTAAGTGAAGACGGTATGATCGTTGAAGATCTTATTGAGACAAGACTAAATGGTAACATCGAACTTAATGATGCAAAGAGAGTGGATCTTATAGATATCTCTCCATTGATGATCTCTGGATCTGCAGCGGCATTGATTCCATTCTTGGAACACGATGATGCCAACCGTGCACTTATGGGATCAAACATGCAACGTCAAGCAGTGCCTCTTCTTAAAACGGAAGCACCACTCGTGGGTACAGGTATGGAAGCGATCGTATCTCGTGATGCATGGGAATGTACGAAAACAAGAAGAGCAGGTACTGTAGAAAAAGTAGATGCTAAAAATATTTATGTGATGGGTGAAGATGAATCAGGTGTATTTATAGATCATTATCCACTTGAAAAGAACATGAGAACCAACCAAAACACGACATTTACGCAGACACCTATTGTTAAACTTGGTGACAAAGTAGCAGTTGGACAAGTGATCGGTGATGGTGCCAATATGGATCAGGGTGAGCTTGCTATCGGTAAAAATATCCGTGTAGCATTTATGCCTTGGAACGGATATAACTATGAGGATGCGATCGTTGTTTCTGAAAAGATCATCCGCGATGACACCTTTACTTCTGTACATACTTATGAAAAAGAAGTAGAAGCAAGAGAACTTAAACATGGTACAGAAGAGATCACACGTGATATTCCAAATATTCGTGAAGATGAACTTCTTCACTTAGATGAGTCTGGAATTGTTCAGATCGGTACGTATGTGAAGCCTGGTATGATCCTTGTAGGTAAAGTAAGTCCTAAAGGTGAGATCAAACCAACGCCTGAAGAGAGACTACTTAGAGCGATCTTTGGTGAAAAAGCCGGACATGTAGTGAATAAATCACTTTACTGCCCTGCATCTATGGAAGGTGTGGTTGTTGACATTAAAGTCTTTACGAAAAAAGGCTACGAAAAAGATGCAAGAGCTATCCAAGCTTATGAAGAAGAGAAAGCGGTACTTGATGGAGATCACCATGACCAACTTCTTATGATCGATAGAGAAGAGATCCTGCGTATCGCTAACTACCTTTCTGGCCAAGCTTTGGCTAAAGATGTAACGATAGGTGATACTGAGTATAAAGCAGGTTCACAGATCGCTGAAGAGACTATCAAAGGTGTAAATAGATTTGCACTTAGAGGTGTTGTTCAGTCATATGCTGATGATGTACAAAGAGAGTATGAATCACTTAAGAACTACTTCTTAAAACAGAAGAAAAGACTTAAAAATGAGCATGAAGAGAAATTGGCTGTACTTGAAAAAGATGACATCCTTCCTTCAGGTGTAACAAAACTTGTTAAGATTTACATCGCAACAAAGAGAAAGCTCAAAGTTGGGGATAAAATGGCTGGACGTCACGGAAACAAAGGTATCGTTTCTAACATCGTTCCAGAGATAGATATGCCGTATCAGGAAGATGGTAGACCAGTAGATCTTATCCTTAACCCGCTAGGGGTACCTTCTCGTATGAACATTGGACAAATTCTTGAAGTACACCTTGGGCTTATAGGTAAGAACCTTGGTGAGCAGATAGAAGAGATGTTCCTTGATCAGCAGGCAGATTTTGTACAAAAATTAAGATCTAAAATGGTCGAAATTGCTGATGTTGCAAAATTGATGGATGCTAAAGCGTTACTTGGGAATATGTCTGATGAAGATCTTATAGCGTATGGACGTGACTGGACTACAGGTGTGAAATTTGCTGCACCTGTATTTGAAGGTACGGATCAAAAAGAGTTTGATAAACTCTTTGAAATGGCTAAGATGGATGCTGATGGTAAGATGGTGCTCTTTGATGGTAAGACAGGTGAACAGATGATCGAAAAGGTCAATGTTGGGTACATGTATATACTTAAACTTCACCACTTGGTTGATGAAAAAGTGCATGCACGTTCTACAGGCCCATACTCACTAGTAACACAGCAACCAGTTGGTGGTAAAGCACTCTTTGGTGGACAAAGATTTGGAGAGATGGAGGTATGGGCACTCGAGGCTTATGGTGCATCTCACATCCTTAAAGAGATGTTGACGATCAAGTCAGATGATGTTGAAGGTAGAGCAAAAGCGTACAGAGCCATCACTAAAGGTGAGTCTGTACCAGAGTCAGGTGTACCTGAAACAATGTTTGTATTGACCAAAGAGCTTCAAGCACTAGGCCTTGATACAGAATTATATGAGAGTAAAAAAGAAGTGGAGGGTGAAGATGAGTAAAGTTTTAGAGAATTTAACACCAATAGATCTTAATAGTGAAGAGCGACCAAAGGATATAGCAGCATTACAACTGAGAGTTGCAAGTCCTGAGAAAGTGCTTTCTTGGAGTTTTGGTGAAGTGAAAAAACCAGAAACGATCAACTATAGAACCCTCAAACCAGAAAGAGACGGACTTTTCTGTGCGAAGATCTTCGGACCGATCAGAGACTATGAGTGTCTTTGTGGTAAGTACAAAAAGATGCGTTACAAAGGTGTTGTTTGTGAAAAATGTGGTGTTGAAGTCACCACATCAAAAGTAAGAAGAAACCGTATGGGGCATATCGACCTTATCGCTCCTGTGGCACACATTTGGTATGTTTCGTCACTTCCATCACGTATTGGTACACTTTTGGGTGTAAAGATGAAAGACTTGGAGAGAGTACTTTACTATGAAGCGTACATCGTTAAAACACCGGGTGAAGCTTCTTATGATTCTGAAGGAACAAATCCTTTGGCTAAGTATGACGTTCTAAATGAAGAACAGTACCAACAGATCATGCAACGCTTTGGAGATACTGATCTGGATGCAAGAATGGGTGGAGAGATCGTTCAGGAACTTCTTGCGGATCTTGACCTTGTGGAAATGTTCAATCAACTCAAAGAAGATATTCAGGCAACAAAATCTGAAGCAAAAAGAAAGACAATTGTTAAGAGATTGAAAGTTATTGAAGCATTTCTTCATTCAGGGAACAGACCAGAGTGGATGATGCTTACACAACTGCCTGTACTTCCACCGGATCTTAGACCACTTGTAAGTCTTGATGGCGGTAAGTTTGCAGTGTCAGATGTAAATGACCTTTACAGAAGAGTGATCAACCGTAACCAACGTTTGAAAAGACTTGTGGAACTTGATGCACCAGAGATCATTGTAAGAAATGAAAAACGTATGCTTCAAGAAGCAGTTGATGCTCTTTTTGATAATGGTAGACGTGGAAATGCTGTTAAAGGTGCAAACAAGAGACCATTGAAGTCACTTTCAGAAGTGATCAAAGGTAAGCAAGGTAGATTTAGACAAAACCTTCTTGGTAAACGTGTTGACTTCTCTGGACGTTCTGTTATCGTTGTTGGTCCAGATTTACGTATGGACCAGTGTGGTCTTCCAAAGAAAATGGCGATTGAACTCTTTAAGCCGCACTTGATGGCAAAACTTGAAGAAAAAGGGTACGCAACTACACTTAAACAAGCCAAGAAAATGATCGAGAAGCAAGAGAATGAAGTATGGGAGTGTTTGGAAGAGGTCGTTGATAATTATCCTATCTTACTGAACCGTGCACCAACGCTTCACAAACTTTCTATTCAAGCGTTCCACCCAAGACTTATCGAGGGTAAAGCGATACAACTGCATCCACTTGTATGTTCTGCGTTCAACGCCGACTTCGATGGTGACCAGATGGCGGTACACGTACCACTTTCAGATGAAGCTATCGCTGAAGCAAAAGTATTGATGCTTGCATCGATGAACATCTTGCTTCCAGCATCAGGTAAAGCGATCGCTGTACCTTCACAAGATATGATTTTAGGTCTTTACTACCTAACGCTTGAGAAGAATGATGTAAAAGGTGAGCATAAACTCTTTGCAAATGTTGAAGAAGTTGAGATCGCATTTGAACAACAGTCACTTGATCTTAATGCACGTATCAGAACAGTCATTGAAGGACATATAGCTACTTCAACTGCGGGTAGGTTGATCTTAAAATCAATTATTCCTGATTATGTACCGGAAAAATACTGGAACAAGATTCTAAAGAAAAAAGATATCGGTACGTTGGTTGACTACATCTATAAAATAGGTGGTGTTTCAGAGACTGCAGGTTTCCTTGATAATCTTAAAGATATGGGTTTCAAATATGCAACAAAAGTTGGGGTTTCTATCTCAATTGAAGATATTAAGATCCCTGAGCTTAAAGCTGGACGTGTTATAGAAGCTAAAGAGAGTGTAAAAGAGATCCAGAGACAATTTGGTGCGGGACTTTTAACGGATCAAGAGCGTTATAACAAGATTATTGATATCTGGACAGATGCGAACAATGGTATCGCTGAAGGTCTTATGACTTTAATTAGAGCAGATAAAGAAGGATTTAACTCCGTACACATGATGGCTGACTCAGGGGCAAGAGGTTCTGCTGCGCAGATCAGACAGCTCTCAGGTATGAGGGGTCTTATGGCAAAATCAGACGGGTCTATTATTGAGACACCAATTACTTCGAACTTCCGTGAAGGTCTAAATGTACTTGAGTACTTTATTTCAACACACGGTGCGAGAAAAGGTCTTGCCGATACAGCGCTTAAGACAGCGAATGCGGGTTACTTGACAAGAAAACTTATCGATGTTGCACAAAATGTGAAGATCGCTATGACAGATTGTGGTACACACGAAGGTGTAGAAGTATCTGATATTGTTGTAGGTAACGAAATGATCGAGCCATTGGCAGATCGTATCTATGGTAGAGTGCTTGCTGAAGCGATCATTGATCCTATTACTTCTGAAGTACTTGTCTCTGAAGGTACGATGATCGATGAAGAGACGGCAACAAGAGTGCAGGAAGCAGGTGTACGTTCTGTTGTTATGAGAGCACCATCATCTTGTAAGGCACCAAAAGGTATTTGTGCAAAATGTTATGGTCTAAATATGGCAGACAATAAGATGGTTAAACGTGGTGAAGCTGTTGGTGTTATTGCTGCGCAATCCATTGGTGAGCCTGGTACACAGCTTACGCTTCGTACCTTCCACACCGGTGGTACAGCGACTGCTGGTAAAGAAGAGCGTTCCGTTGTTGCAACCAAAGAAGGGTTTATCAGATACTATAACTTGAATGTATATCGTAACAGAGAAAACAATCTTATCGTTGCCAACAGAAGAAATGCCGGTATCCTTTTGGTTGAGCCTAAGATCAAAGCAGTGGTTGACGGAAAAGTTTCTCTAGTGGTTACACACGATGAATATGTGATCTCTGTTAAATCGGGAAGTGCAGACGAAGTGAAGTATAACCTTAGAAAATCTGATGTTGCCAAGTCAAATGAACTTGCAGGTGTTGCAGGTAAGATCGAAGGTAAACTTTTCTTACCGCTTAAAGATGGTGATATAGTAAAAGAAGGTGATTCAATCGTTGAAGTGATCAATGAAGGTTGGTCTGTACCTTCACGTGTACCGTTCGCTTCTGAAATTAAAGTAGAAGATGGTGCTCCGGTAACACAAAATGTTGTCTCTGAATCAAAAGGTACTGTAAAGTACTTCTTGCTTAAAGGGGACTACCTTGAAGCAGTAGATTCAGTAAAAGAGGGTGATAAAGTAACTGAAAAAGGTCTCTTTGCAGTGGTTGTTGATGACAATAACAGAGAAGCAGCAAGACACTACATTTCAAGAGGTTCAGTTGTAAAAGTAGATAGTGAAGCTTCAGTAAAAAGAGGTGATCTCCTTTCCGCACCTGAGACTTCAGTACAAGTGGTTGTAGCAGAATGGGACCCATATTCAGAGCCTATTATTGCTGAGCAGAATGGAAGATTGAAGTTTGAAGATATCATTCCAGGTGTGACAGCAGTAGAACAGTTTGATGAAGTAACAGGTGATACAAGACTTGAACTGAATGAACACATCCCTGCTGCCTACAAGCCTGCGATCATCCTTGCAACTGAAGGTGGAGATCTGATCCGTTATCAACTTGACCCTAAAACGATCTTGTTCGTTCAGGATGGTGATGATGTAAGTATCGCAGATATCTTGGCAAAAACACCAAAAGCGGCGATCAAATCAAAAGATATTACCGGGGGTCTTCCAAGAGTTTCTGAACTCTTCGAAGCAAGACGTCCAAAAGATATCGCAATGATCGCACAGATCGATGGTGTGGTAAGTTTCGGTAAGCCACTACGTGGTAAAGAGAGATTGATCGTATCAGGTGAAAATGACCAGATAACAGAGCAGTTCGTCGATAAAAATAAAGTAGCACTTGTGCATGCTGGTGATTATGTTCACGCCGGTGAGAAGTTAACTGATGGTATCGTTTCAAGTCATGATATTCTTGCAGCACTTGGAGAGAAAGCATTGTATGAGTACATTGTTTCTGAAGTACAGATGGTTTACCGTCGTCAAGGGGTTAATATCTCAGATAAACACATCGAGATCGTTACTTCTCAAATGATGAGACAAGTAAAAGTGGTTGAGTCTGGAGACTCGAAGTTCATCGCCGGAGACATTGTGTCTCGTCGTAAATTTCAGGAAGAGAATGCATCTGTTCTTAAGCTTGGTGGTGAACCGTCTATCGCTGAGCCTATGCTTGTTGGTATCACACGTTCAGCAGTTGGTGCAGACAGTATTATTTCTGCAGCATCATTCCAGGATACTACAAAGGTACTTACTTCTGCATCCATTGCAGGAACAGTAGATGCCCTTGAAGACCTTAAAGAAAACGTTGTTATTGGACGTCTTATTCCAGTGGGTACTGGTATGATAGACAGTGATGCTATTCAACTTACTGTAGACTAATCGACCCAACCTGTTCCATATCTCTTGATATGGAACAACTTTCAACAATTAAAACATCCAATATATAATTCTCTACAAAAAACTGCTTATCTTTCACATAAGAAGAACCAAAGATTTTTTCGATATAATATGCCTCCAAAAATCTATGCGCTTTAGGCTAGATATAAACACTCTTTAGAATGTTTATATGTGGTGTAAGAACCCAGATTCAAGAGACATTGATCTCAATTCAAACTAACAAAAAGAAAGGATTACGATTTGCCTACAATTAATCAATTGATTCGTAAAGAACGTAAAAAGCAAGTGAAAAAATCAAAATCACCTGCGCTTGTAAACTGTCCTCAAAGAAGAGGCGTTTGTACTAGAGTTTATACTACAACTCCAAAGAAACCTAACTCGGCACTTAGAAAAGTTGCTAAAGTAAGATTAACATCTGGATTTGAAGTTATTTCATACATCGGTGGTGAGGGTCACAACCTTCAAGAGCACTCAATCGTACTTGTACGTGGTGGTAGAATCAAAGATTTACCTGGTGTAAAATATCATATTGTTCGTGGTGCATTGGATGCTTCAGGTGTTCAAGGTAGAACAGTTGCTAGATCTAAATACGGTACTAAGAGACCTAAAAAATAGATAACCTAAAAAGTAATTAGGTTACTTTTTTAACACTAGGTTCTCTTCAGCAGAGGGCTTACGAAATGTGTTTCGTTAAAAGTGTATGAGCTGAATAACATTGAGTATCAGTTAAACAACTGAGAAGCAAAGACAGAAATTCATTAGAATTTTTGAGTAAATTTGTAAAATTGAAGGAAAAACAATGAGAAGAAGAAAAGCTCCCGTAAGACCAGTACTTCCAGATCCAGTATATGGATCAAAAGTATTAACAAAATTCATCAATGCAGTAATGCTAGATGGTAAAAAAAGTACAGCGCAAAAAGTAATGTATGCTGCGTTAGAGAGAATTGAATCAAAATCTGGTGAAAAAGGTATTGAAGTATTCAACAAAGCTATGGATAACGTAAAACCAGTAATGGAAGTTAAATCTAGAAGAGTTGGTGGAGCTACATACCAGGTGCCTATCGAAGTAAGACCTGTAAGACAACAGTCAATGGGAATTAGATGGATCGTAGACGCTGCAAGAAAAAGAAATGAAAGAACTATGATGGAGCGTTTAAGTAATGAACTTATGGACGCTGCAACTGAAAAAGGTTCTGCTTTCAAAAAGAAAGAAGATACATACAAAATGGCAGAAGCTAACAAAGCATTTGCTCACTATAGATGGTAAGGAAGTAAAGTTATGGCAAGAACGCACAAGCTTGACGACGTAAGAAACATCGGTATCGCTGCTCACATTGATGCAGGTAAAACAACAACAACTGAAAGAATTCTTTTCTATACAGGTGTTGAACATAAAATTGGTGAAGTACATGATGGTGCTGCAACAATGGACTGGATGGAACAAGAGCAAGAAAGAGGTATTACTATTACTTCTGCTGCTACTACTTGTGAGTGGGATAAAAAGCAAATTAACATTATAGATACTCCAGGTCACGTTGACTTTACTATTGAAGTTGAACGTTCAATGAGAGTACTTGATGGTGCTGTATCTGTATTCTGTGCAGTTGGTGGGGTTCAACCACAATCTGAGACAGTATGGAGACAAAGAAACCGTTATGGTGTACCTTCCATTGTATTTGTAAATAAATATGATAGAACAGGTTCTGACTTTTATGAAGTTGAGAGACAAATTGTTGAAAGACTAAAAGGTAATCCTGTTCCAATTCAATTGCCAATTGGTGCTGAAGAAAATTTCCAAGGTGTTGTTGATCTTGTTAAAATGAAAGCGATCGTTTGGGATCAAGATGCTGCTATGGGTTCTAACTACCATGTAGAAGAGATTCCAGAAGATATGATAGAAATATCAGAAAAGTACCGTGAAAATTTAATTGAGAAAATTTCTGAAGCAGATTGTAACGATGCACTTATGGAAAAATTCCTTGAAGGTGAAGAGTTATCACATGACGAAATCGTCGCTGGAATTAAAGCTGCAACAATTGGTATGCATATTGTTCCTATGACTGTTGGTACAGCATTTAAAAACAAAGGTGTTCAGACTTTACTTGACGCTGTTGTTGCTTACCTCCCATCTCCAGTTGAGGCACCTGCTATTAAGGGTACTGAAATGGAAGACGAAGATAAAGAAGTAACTGTTGAATCTAGTGATGAAGGTGCATTTGCATCATTGGCATTTAAGATCATGACAGATCCATTTGTT
Source organism: Sulfurovum sp. (assembly GCA_016744875.1). Lineage (GTDB taxonomy): Bacteria > Campylobacterota > Campylobacteria > Campylobacterales > Sulfurovaceae > Sulfurovum. Next base: position 65,747 of record JADGDL010000003.1, on the reverse strand, counting down.
GGTCAGTTGACATTTATTCGTGTGTATCGTGGTTCTTTAGAGTCAGGATCTTACGTACATAACTCAACAAAAGATAAAAAAGAGCGTATCGGTCGTATCATGAAAATGCACGCCATTAAGCGTGAAGAAGTATCTGAAATTTACGCAGGTGAGATCGGTGCAGTTGTTGGACTTAAGTCTACAACGACTGGTGATACACTTTGTGATGGATCAGATAAAGTTGTACTTGAAAGAATGGATTTCCCGGATCCAGTTATCTCTGTTGCGGTTGAGCCTAAAACAAAAGCCGATCAAGAGAAAATGGGTGTTGCACTTTCTAAACTAGCTGCAGAAGATCCATCTTTCCGTGTTTCTTCAGATGAAGAGACTGGTCAGACTATTATTTCAGGAATGGGTGAACTTCACCTAGAAATTCTTGTAGATAGAATGAAAAGAGAATTTAATGTAGAAGCTGATGTAGGTGCGCCACAAGTTTCTTACCGTGAAACGATTAAAGATGCTGTTGATCAAGAGTACAAATATGCTAAACAATCCGGTGGTAGAGGACAATTTGGACATGTATATCTTAGAATTGAGCCACAAGAACCAGGATTTGGTTATGAGTTCGTTGATGCTGTAAAAGGTGGGGTAATTCCAAAAGAATTTATCAAACCAGTTGATAAAGGTATTCAAGAAGCAATGGCTAGAGGTATCCAAGCAGGTTATCCTGTAGAAGATCTAAAAGTTACTGTATATGATGGTTCTTACCATGATGTCGATTCATCTGAAATGGCATTTAAACTTGCTGCATCAATGGGTTTAAGAGAAGGTTGTAGAAAAGCTAATCCTATTATTCTTGAGCCTATGATGAAAGTTGAAGTTGAAACACCTGAAGATTACATGGGTGACGTTATTGGTGATATTGCCAAAAGACGTGGTCAAGTATCAGGTATGAATGACAGAGCTGGAAACAAGATCGTTGATGCATTCGTTCCACTTTCTGAAATGTTCGGATACTCAACAGACTTACGTTCTATGAGTCAAGGTCGTGCAACTTATGCTATGGAATTTGATCACTATGAAGAAGTTCCACAGAACGTAGCTAAGGAAATCATCGAAAAGCGTAACAGCTAAGACGGGTTTCTTTACTTTACCTTCGACTAAATGGGCTTTGTTCCATTTAGTCACTTACCAATCGTACGCTTCTGCTCTTCACAAAACCCGTTTAGCCAAATCTACAGAAAATTAACTCCGAACTTAACTATTACGAAGTAATTAAGTATTATTCTATTCTAATTTTTAATTAGCATACAATAGTATTTAAAGGAAAATGATGAAAGTTATTATAGATCTTATAGAAGATGTTAGAGAACAGATAGGAAATCATGAGGCGTATGAAGTTACAGCCGGTTTATTGAAAACCGATGAAAATGATAGTAGTAAACTCATTTATGCTGGTGAAGCACCTTTAAATTCTGTAAACCTTGAAGAAGAGAATAGACTATTAAGGTTGAGTATAGATGACAGCGACAATAAATTGACTATAGGAGAGCTTATCCCGTCTGTTTTGATATTAGATATGGATGCTATGATGTATGAGCTTAAAATGGATGTGAATGCACAATATAAAGATATGGAGATAGTAGGATTTGGTAAAAATGATGAGCAGAAGAGATATATCTTATTTATAAAGATATAAATCTTCTTTTTTTAAGCGTACACTGACTCTTTCCTAAACTCTTTAGTAAGGAGAGCATAGAAGAGGGCTCTATACTTATTTCGATTTGATGAACCCATAGCCTCACATACTTTTTTAATGGCAGCATCCATGTCTGCATCACTTGCAGTAAGTCCAAGCTTTTTTTGTAAAAAATTCTTTTTAACAGTATCAAGTTCTGAACTATCTGAACATGATACTGTCTCAGCATCTTTTTTATAGATCGATGGTCCTAATCCAGTGGTTACTTTGATAATAAGGTCATCTGAGAGATCCAATTTAAGCTCTTTTGCCGATGCAGAATACAGTGCTATCTTTTCAACTTTTTTACTCATGCTTCTTCCTTTAATAAAATTTTTACATTTTCATTATAGCTACAAAATAAATTTAGGTCAAATTTGGCGTATTTTGTTCAAGCAATATCCAGTTCATACTTATATGGTATTGTTCACAGAAATAGGCGATGGCTTCGTAGGGAATTTTTTTTCGTTTTTTTATGACCGCAAAGTATCGTGGGTCAAGTTTGAGAGCATCAGCGATATCTTTGTCCAGTATCTTTTCTTTTTTCTGATGTAGTGAGAGTACATGCTTTAGCCTTTGCATGACGGCTTGAAAATCTATCATATGCATCCTTAGTATTCATATAAGGTATGATAGTGGAAATTCAGAATAAGGGTTAAATATATGTCATATTGACATATATTTAGTTATTGTTACTGTCGATTTCGATAACTGTATGTACATTTCCTCTAGGGTTAAAATCTGCAGTGAGTTTCATAGACTTTGGTTTAAGTTTGCTGTAGAGCGCATCATAAATTTCATTTGCAGAATTTTCATGTGAGACATGTCTATACATAAATGAGTTGATGTAGAGTTTGATTGCTTTGAGCTCTATAACCAGTGCATTTGGTTCGTAAGAGAGCTTCATAGTTGCAAAGTCCGGGTATCCTGAACGTGGACAAAGACACATGAATTCAGGCAGTTCTATATTGATCGTATAGTTCTTTTCATGTTCATTTGGCCAAAAGTTCTCTTCTGAGTTTATGTCAAAGGCCTGTATCTCTTTTTCACCGTATTTCATTTGTTTCCTTTAGTTATATCTGTTTATGAGTTCATCTTCTGTGATAGCTTTGCTGACACCAAAACCTTGTATATAGTTAATACCCAGAACCTTTAGCTTTTTCTTCTGTACTTCATTATCAACCCACTTTGCAACGGTTTTTACCTGCAGGTTTTTTGACATTTTTATTAGAGAATGTAACATAGCATATGTTGTTTCATTTTCAAGGTCTGTCACATAATCTCTGTCAAACTGGACCATGTCAAACTTAAAGTGTTTCATATACTCCATTGAGGCATTGGATGAACCAAAATTATCGATACAGATCTGTATCCCTTTTGCTCTAAAGCTTTTAAGAGTATTAAGGTATCCACTGAGGTTATGGTGTGTTTTTCGCTCATAGAGTTGAATGATAAGCCGTGATGGATCCACTGTTTTTTCTTCTAAATAGCGAAATACTTTTTCTTGAAATTCTTTGTCTCTAAGAGAAAAGGGTGAAAGGTTGAAAGTAAATGAAATGTTTTTATCTACTAAAGGAAGGAGGTCAATAACATGTCTCACCAAAGAAAAGTCATACTCTCTACCCAGACCTAAACGATTAACGATAGGAAGAAAGATACGGGGGAGAATATCTTCTTTAAGAGAAGGGCATTTAAGTTTTACTGCGATCTCATAGGTATCTATGGTGTCATTTTGTGTGTTTAGCATAGGTCTAAAGGATAGCAGTAAACTTGTATCTTTAATGGCAGAGATAACGTACTGTTCTATCTTTGTGAGTTCTTTTGCATCTTGTGTACTCTGCTGAACTTTTTGTTTTTTATTTTGACCTGATTGACTGTTAATAATATCTTGAAGTTGTAGGATGGTTTTTCCAAAATCTTCATTTGTATTGGTGATGACAGCAAACTGATAATCAATTTCTATTTCATCGATACTATGGTTCTTTATTATCATTTTTTTCAAGATATGTTCTACATTCTGATGTTCGTCATGAACTGCTATAAGAAACTCTGAACCATGAAGTCGCCCTAATATAACTTTATCTAAGCCTTCTTGTTTAAAGGCCAGATGTAGTTTATTTGTCAGTGTATAAAGAAGTGTATCTATTTGGTCTGCACTATAATTTTCATTGATTGAAGAGAAGTTTTTAATATGTAGAGTTGCAACAGCTGTAGGTTTTAGCTCTTGAAGCTTTTTAATAAAGGTCTTTTTATTGAAGCCATGTGTGGTTTCATCTAACATGGTTTCTTTTGCAGAGAGGATCATTAAAAAGTAGATAAAGTAAATAGTGATAAAGGTAATAGCAGTTAATAAGACCCCATCTTTGATAGAGATATTGATCTGTTGATCTTCATGAATGGTTGTGTAAAAAACTAGAAAAACGAGAAGAAGTACGGGAATACCTGCTCTTAGTGCAAGGGTAAAACGCCGTTGTCTCTCTTCACGTTCCGATAATAACATTAGACATCCAGGTGTTTTACATCTTTAGCATGACTTTCAATGTAGTTTCTTCTTGGTTCCACTTCATCACCCATGAAGAGAACAAATGTATCACTTGCAGTTTCATCATCATCAATTTTTACTTGTAGAAGTCTTCTATTTTCAGGTGTCATCGTCGTTTCCCAAAGTTGTTCAGGGTTCATCTCTCCAAGACCTTTATAACGTTGTATATAGGCACCTTTTTTAGCACTTGATTCAACTTCTGCAAAGAGCGTTAGAAGATCCTGATCTTTAAATTCATCAGTAATATGCTCTTGTATCTTTTGGTTTATATGTATGGCTTCATTATAGTGAGGATTTGTAAAGAGCACGTCATCTACGATAAGTTCTTCCAGTCCGTCATTTGTTTGAACAAAAAGATGGATAGTATCTTCGCTAATTGATTTATTGAGGATGTTGTATCCCAGTTTATTAATATAGTCTTCGATCGTTTTTGCCAGTGCTTTATTGTCTGTGCCGACAATATCAGGATTTTCTATCATGTAACGGATCATTTCGGGTAGAGCAAAACGTTTTTCGAGTTCTTTGAGTGTCATACGGTAGTATGCAACAAGTTTAAAGAGGTCAACGAGATCTGCTTCTCCCATAGTGTTACTCTCAATAGCCGAGATACCATGTTCTATGAGGAAGTCATTGAGTGATTTCTCATCTTTCAAATAGGTTTCATTTTTACCTTTTTTATAACGGTAAAGCGGAGGTTGTGCAAGGTAAAGGTAGCCTTTTTCGATCACAGGTTTCAAGAATCTATAGAAGAAGGTCATTAACAATGTCTGAATGTGAGAACCATCGACATCTGCATCGGTCATGATAATGACTTTATGGTAACGCAGTTTATCTTCGTTAAATTCTTCACCGATACCACACCCAAGTGCAGTGATCATGTTCTTGATCTCATCAGATTTTAAGATCTTCTCAAGACGTGCTTTTTCAACATTGAGGATCTTACCTTTTAGTGGCAAGATCGCCTGGAATACTCTGTCACGTCCCTGTTTTGCAGAACCGCCTGCAGAATCCCCTTCGACCAGGTATATCTCAGACACTTCCGGGTCTTTACTTTGACAGTCTGCCAGTTTACCAGGAAGTGTACCGATGCTCATATTATCTTTACGTTTTACCAGGTCTTTCGCTCTTTTTGCGGCATCTCTACCACGCGCAGCAAGTAAAACCTGTGCCATGATCGCTTTGGCTTCAAGAGGATTCTCTTCTAAGTATTTGTTGAAGTTCTCAGAGAAGAATTTCTGTACCAAGGGACGTACATAAGATGAACCCAGTTTTCCTTTGGTTTGACCTTCAAACTGTGGTTCAGGTACACGAACAGAAACGATGGCAATGAGGCCTTCTTTACAGTCATCTCCTGTAATCTTTGTGCCTTTTTCTTTTGCATTGGCATTTTTAGCGATGTATGAGGACATAGAACGTGTGAGACCTGCTCTAAACCCTGCCTCATGTGTACCGCCATCTGCTGTTTTGATGTTGTTAACAAAAGAGAGTGATTTTTCAGAGTCAGCATCACAATACATAAGAGCGATATCTATTTCAATATCATCTGCTGCTCCTTGAAAGAACTGTGCATTTGAAAGAGGCTCTTTGGTATTCATATCTTCTACAAACTGTTTGATACCACCTTCAAAGTGATAGAGTTCTTTTGTTCCGTCTCTTTCATCTCTAAAATCAATAGTGATCTTTGGATTTAAGTAACAAAGCTCTTTAAAACGCTTCATCAAGATATCTTTTTGGAATATAACACCTTCGGTAAAGATACTGTCATCCGGCCAGAACTCTATTTTAGTACCATGTTTTCTTGTACTGTCACCTGATTCAAGTACAGCTGTAGGGATACCTGCCTGAAAACTTTGTGTGTGTATCTCTTTGTCTTTAAAGACAGTAAGGTGAAGGTCTTTGGAAAGTGCATTTACAACAGAGACACCAACCCCGTGAAGACCACCGGAAACTTTATAGGTGTCTTTATCAAATTTACCACCGGCGTGAAGTACTGTCAGTACAACAGTTGCAGCAGATATTTTCTCAGTAGGGTGTTCTGTAACAGGGATACCACGACCGTTATCTTCGATGACCGCTGAACCTTCTTTTGTAAGTGTGACTTTGATTGTGTCACAATAGCCTGCCATCGCTTCATCGATAGAGTTATCAACAACTTCGTAAACGAGGTGGTGAAGCCCTTTTGTTGATGTGTCACCGATGTACATACCAGGTCTTTTTCTTACCGCTTCTAGTCCTTTTAGGACCTTAATATTACTAGCACCATATTCTGCCATATGTAGACTCCATTGTGTGGGGGTATAAGTGTATATATTTTAGCTAAATTTGGCTTAGGAACGGGGGCAAATATACAGAGAGTAGAACGTAGAATGCAAGTAGCTTGCAGAAGTGCTTATTTGTGTACTAGAGTAACATCCCTGCCTGCTGTTTTTTGGTACTTACAATGTCAATCTCATTGGGATCGATAAACTGCTTTTTTTCATAAGCATCAAGGGCATAACGGCCTATCATGGCAGCATTATCAGAACAGTATTCCAATGGTGCTACATGAAGTGTTTTTTTAAACTCTTTACAGAGGTTTTCATAAGCATTTCGTATGTACTTGTTTGCTGATGCACCACCAACGATGGCAAAGTCTTTTATGGGTTCTTTTGCAAAGATCTTTTTACTTTTTTGGAGCAGGTGAAGTTTAACAGCTTTTTGGAATGAGGCAGAGAGATCTGCTTTGTCCTGCTCCGTCATATTTTCAGCTCCACCACAAGCCTCCACTTTGAGGCGAACGGCATTTTTGAGTCCAGAGAGAGAAAAAGCGATGAGAGGTGAATTTCGTAGTGGTACAGGCAGATCAAAACGGTTTGCATCACCTTTTAGAGCCAATGCCTCTATGAGAGGTCCCCCTGGATAGCCTAAGCCCATCATTTTGGCACATTTATCAAAACTTTCTCCTACGGAGTCATCCATACTGGTGGCTAAAATTTCCATATGTTCAAAACTTTTTACACGTATCACTTGTGTATGCCCTCCTGAGATCAGAAGTACGAGTAAGGGTAGGGTAGACTCTTTTTCAATGAATAAAGAGTAAATATGGCCTTTTAAATGATGCACAGGGATAAGGGGAAGGTTCAGTAAAACAGTCAAAGTTTTTGCCATAGCGATCCCTTCAAGAAGGGTAACTCCTAAACCTGGCTGATTGGTCACTGCTATTGCTTTGAGTTTGTCAAAATAGGGTTTTGTCTCTTCCAATATCTTTGGTAGTGCTACAGCATGGAGTCTTGAAGCCAGTTCTGGAACCACGCCTCCATAACAAGAGTGCTCAGCTTCTTGAGAGATCTTTTTATGATAAATTATTTTTTTTGTAGCTATTTCGGTGATAGATATGGAGCTGTCATCACAACTTGACTCAATACTTAAAATCATTATTTTCCCATAACCAGGTTTTCGATCAGTTCCCATTTCCCATATCCTGAATCTGCATTGATATGCCCCGCATCTTCAATGATGGTTAAGGGAATGTCATAATACGAAGCAATCTCTTTTGCTTCTTCCATTTCGACCCATGGGTCATTGTCGGAGACGATCATTTGTACTTCTTTGGCATGAATATTTTGAGGTATCTCACAAGGAAAGAATGTTTTGATAGTGGATTCTGTAGTGGTGAGACTTGGAGGTGAAACCATAAAGAGTCTCTCTACAGTAGGAATCTCTTCCTGACAGAGCCAAAACCATAAAGTATTGGCCAAGGAATGGCAGACAACGGTATCTGGTTTAAACTCTTCAAGAAGTTGCTTGACCTGTTTGACCCATCTGTTCTTACTTGGAAAGTGACAGTTGTCAAGAAGAGGAAAGGAGACAGTACCGTAATCTTTAGCTATTTCACCTGCCAGTTCTGCTTGCCAGTGTGGAGTATCAGAACCTCCCCAACCGTGTAAAATGAGGACTTTATCTTGTGTTTGCATAGGCGCGTACCTCTTTATCTATCGCTATGATCTCAGCTATATTTTTTGCTTTGATATCTTCAAATTTTTCATAAGCATCTAAAACCATTTCAGACATTTCAAAAAATGAACATTTTTCTTCTTGAAATGCTTTGATGGCTTCTTCATTGGCTGCATTGACCACCACCCCTAGATGAGGATGGGTTAAGATGTGCTCTTTGATGTCCCAGATAGGATAACGTGCTGCTTCTATAGGTAAAAATTCGATGGCACCCATCTCAAGCAGATCTGTAGGAGGCAGTATCTCTTCTTCTACCTTTCCTCTTAGCGCAAAAGCGATAGGAAGTTTCATATCAACACCAGCAAAGTGGGCCGTGGTAGAACCGTCTTTAAACTCTGTTAAGGCATGGATGATGGATTTTTTCTCTATCACTGCATCGATGTTAGAAGTGTCAAAGAGCCACTTTGCTTCTAGAAGTTCAAAGAGTTTGTTGGTCATGGTAGCAGAATCTATAGTGATCTTATTGCCCATGGACCAGTTAGGGTGTTTCAGAGCATCTGAAAAAGTAGCGTCTTTCATTTTATCAAGCTCCCAGTCTCTAAATGCACCACCAGAGGCAGTGATATAAAGTTTGGAGACAGGACGTTCATTCATCAGATACCAAAGACCAAAATGCTCAGAGTCTATGGGCGTAATAAGAGACATATCTATGAATTCACCTGCCACCACAAGCGACTCTTTGTTCGCAAGTGCAACTCTTTTTCCAAGTGCTGTAGCTTTCAGGGTAGGTGCCAGACCGGTATACCCTACAAGGGCATTGACAATAGTTTGGCTTTGTGATTCTTCTATGAGTGTTAGTATGGCTTCACTTCCGCAACGGACATCTGTGTGATTGACCTTATGTCTGTCTGCTTCATGAGCAATGGCAACTACTTTTGGTTTATGTTCTTGTATCTGCGCATTTAGCAGGTCTATGTTCGAACCTGCTACAAGTGCTTCGATGTGAATATTGTAGCGTTTTGCAACGATGAGGGTATTGACCCCTATGGAGCCTGTAGAGCCTAAGAGAACGATACTATGCATAAAAAATTTCCAAGTGACAAGTCACGCGAGCACTCTGCTGAAGAGGTCTCAGCGGCAGCGCAGCATGATGTGCTTTGCTCATCTTGTGTCCTTTAATGAAACCTAATAGAACGATGCTAGACATAGATTAGATCAATGCTCGTAATGCAATGACCATAATAACAGCACCAAACAGGTAACCGTCAATTCTATCTAAGATACCTCCATGACCAGGGAGGATGTCTCCAGAGTCTTTTACTCCTGCTTCACGTTTGAGGTAAGATTCGAAAAGATCTCCAAATATGGAAGAGATAGACGTAAGCAGTGTTACAATAACGGCGATCCATAATTCTACTACGTAGAGTCCTGCAAAAGATCCGGCAATTGTAGCAAGTATGACCCCGCCAAATACACCTTCAAGTGTTTTGTTCGGTGATGTATCTGAAAATTTTGTTTTACCTATGGCTTTTCCTGTAAAGTAAGCACCACTGTCTGTAATCGCCACTGTAATAAGTAACCAAAGCATAGACATGATACCAAAGTCCTGGTAGAGGATGAGGAAAAAGAGTATACCACTTACGGGATAGAGAAAAGGAAGTAAGAGTCTTTTATCAAAATTGTGAAAATAGGCAAGAGAACCTGCAAAGATCACTGCGATAAAGAAAAAGAGATCATCAGGATTTGGATAGAAATAGGTCACTAACCACAAGAAAATAGCCCAAAAGTAGGCAGAAGCAGAGGTGAGTTTAAAGAGTCTCATCGCCTCATAAAAAGCAAAGATGTAAATGACACCCAAAAATGCCCACATTACAAAGAAGTTATCTACCCAGCCGATGAAGCCTACCAGTGCAAGCAGTCCAATACCTGTGAGCACACGTTGATGAAAAGAACTTAAATTTTTCATGATAATAATTCCCTGATTTTTATAAATAGGCTATGATTATACCACGTCAACTGTTAAACTCTTATCTCTACACCCTCTTTAGTGACTCTTATCGTGTCATATTTGTTGTAAAGTACGTTTGAAGCTTCCTGTACTTTGACGAATTTTCGTTTGGTGTAGTCTACTTCATAATCTCCGGGACTTTTGACTGAAAAATCTACACAGAGTTTGGCTGCTGCCTGTATGACAGAGTCAGGCAGGTTCTGCTTATCCGTTCTGATGATGACATGACTTGAACGTATATCTCGTATGTGCATCCACAGGTCATTTGCCTTGGCAATTTCCAGTAGTTTTTGGTTCTCATTTGCGTTTCGTCCAACAAGCACTTTATATCCTTCGATCCAAAAGAGTTCACCTTCTTTTAGTTTCTCTTTCTTACGTAAAGATTTTGCACGTTTAGGTACTAAAAGTTCGAGTTCATAAGGGGTTTTCGCCTGTTCCAAAGCATAGAGTATATTTTCATAAAAGGCTTTTTTACTCTCCAGGTTTTCTTTTTCTATGTGTATGTTTTTTGCTTTGCTCTTCGCACGTTTGGAGAGGTTAAAGTAGTAGTCTGAAATACGGTTGACTTTGACATCTTTTGGGAGAGTGATGCTAACTTCGTTACCTTCAAAATCATAGGTTTTAAGTTTTGTGTCGTAGGGTTTTATCTGGTAGAGGTTTGCCAAGATGAGGTTTGCTGTGTTTTTGTGTTCTATAGCCTGAGTATTTAACTTGTCTTCATTAGGAAGTTTGTTGAGAAGTTGTTCAAATTTTTTTATTTTTTTACTGGTGACAGAAAGTTTTTGTTTCTGCATCTCTAAAAGTTTTTTACGTTGTGTTTGGGTATATTTTTCTTCTAAATATGCATCTACATCAGTAATCTCCTGAGTTTCTTCTGTACGCTCAAAAGGAGGAATAGAAAGGAGTTCCATCCCGGGACGGATCACACGAAATGAGCTTTCACTGTCTATGTGTCTCAGTGCTTCGATGATCACCTCGTTGTCATCTATGAGTATGGCATTGGTATTTTTCCCTGTAAATTCAAGTTGAAGATAGATGATCTTGTCTTTATAAGAACTTTTTGGGGCAATGGTAAAACGCAAAATACGGTCTCCATCAGGGACATCGACAGCAATGAGTTTACTAGCAGACATCAGTGTGTGAAGCAAGGTGTCAAAAGGTGCATTGTATCCTTGAAGTGGCCTTTGTGATGGGGCTTTATATATAAAACTGTGTCCTCGTGTCATGTTGAAAAAATAGCTGTCAGATTTGTCAAATACCAATTCAAGAGTATTGTCTTCAATACGTCTGGCTCGACTGATAAAAGAGAAGTTATTGAGACGTTTTGCGATGGCTCTGAGTTCGTATAGTTTCATTTGAGTCTTTCTTCATATTTGTGGTGAAATTCTAGCATAATTTTTTTTCGCTATAATTCGCGTTATTATTTATTATATACATTATGTAATGTAGATGAAGGACAACCTATGGCACAAACTATGACAGAAAAGATCTTTTCGGAACATGCTGGGCGAGAGTTACATGCAGGAGAGATCGTTAGAGTAGATATCGATATGATCATCGGGAATGACATTACAACACCTATTTCTATTAGAGCGTTTGAAGAATCAGGTGCAGAAAAGATGGCTAGACCTGACAACTTTTGTATCGTGATGGATCACTATATTCCGGCAAAAGATATCGCATCAGCAAACCAAGCAAAGATCTCTAGAGAATTTGCGTATAAGCATGACATGAAGTACTTTTTTGATGAAAAGGATATGGGTATCGAGCATGCCTTACTTCCAGAAAAAGGACTTGTTGTTCCTGGTGATGTTATCATCGGTGCAGATAGCCACACTTGTACACATGGAGCACTTGGTGCTTTTTCAACAGGTATGGGAAGTACAGACCTTTCATTTGGGATGATCACGGGTGGTAACTGGTTTAAAGTGCCTGAGACGATTAAAGTTGAGTTGACAGGTAAACCTGGTGAACATATTTATGGTAAAGACATCATCTTGGAACTTATCCGTCAGATAGGTGTGGATGGTGCACTCTATAAAGCTATTGAATTTACAGGTGAAGCTATCCAGTACTTAGGTATGGCAGACAGATTCTCTATCGCAAATATGGTCATCGAGGCAGGTGCCAAAAATGGTATCTTTGCCGTTGATGATGTTACACTTGCATATCTTGAAGATAGAAAAGAAGTAAACGGTGGACTGAGAGCCGAACCTAAGATCCATACTTCTGATGCAGATGCTGAGTACTGTCAATTTATCACTATAGATACATCGGCACTTTCACCGGTCATTGCTTACCCGTTCTTACCATCAAATGGTAAGCCTGTAGAACAAGCTGTTGCAGATGATCTGAAAGTTGACCAAGTAATGATAGGATCTTGTACGAATGGACGTATAGAAGATCTACGTATTGCGGCGGAGATCATGAAAGGGCACAGAGTTGCACGTCATACACGTATGATCGTAACCCCTGCTACACAGAAGATCTTGCTTCAAGCACAAAAAGAAGGTTTGATGGAAATCCTTATCGAAGCAGGGGCAGTCGTTTCTAACCCAACTTGTGGAGCTTGTCTTGGCGGATACATGGGAATTTTGGGAGATGGTGAACGCTGTGTGGCTACAACCAACCGTAACTTTGTTGGACGTATGGGCGCTAGAACCTCTGAAATTTACTTGGCAAACTCTGCAGTAGCAGCAGCTTCCGCGATCGCAGGTAAGATCGTAGATCCTAGAGATATCTAATCTTTCGTTTTGAAAAAGTCCAAATTCAGTCATCTTTTTCCTAAAGAGAAAACTGAACAGGACCATCTTCCAACCAAAAATGCCAAAAAGGCAGTTTTGGTACTCTTCACACTTTTTTTACTTCTCTATATAGAATTCAAACCTTATGCTAATACGCCTCATCAGGTCACTGGTGTCACAGAGTTTCTTTTTAGCATTTATCAGTTCGTCATCACTCAAACACTGGGTATCGTACATGAGAGTGGGCATGGGGTTTGTTATATTCTGCCTTGTCCAGAGTTTGTAATGGTGATCAACGGTACACTCTTTCAGTGGTTATTCCCACTGGGTATCGCATACTATTATAAACGAAGAGGTAACATTACAGCTTTTCTCATAGGGCTGTTTATTTTAGGTATTTCAATGGACCATACAGCATGGTATATGTCAACAGCGCATGAAGGGGCAATACTCCCTGCGCATAAATCATTTTTGGGTGTGGACGCTTTACATGATTTTCATTATATCTTTAGGACCATGGGAGTGTTGTCCTATGAGTCATTTATTTCCGGATTGACAAGAGCCATTGCATATCTTTTAATGATAGGCTCTGTGATCGCTATGTTTTTTAATGCATTTTCAAATAAGCATTAAGCGGAATGGTGGATTCTATTAAAATCCAGCATTTGGATCAAATCCAAATCCTCCACCGCCAAAATCAGGTGTGCCAAAACTCTGTGTAGCAAAAGAAGGGTCTTGATATCCTTCCTGCAGAGAGATTCCTCTTAACATTGTGATATCCATTTTTGGGTCAATGCTTTTAGGACAGACAGCTGTACACTCTCCGCATAAAGTACAATCCCATACGCCATTACTCTGAATGTTATCAATAATATTTTTTACACTGCCTTCACGTTTATCTGAACTGTAACGGTATGCTCTTGTCAGTGCAAAAGGTCCTAAAAAATCAGGGTTAACGGCATAGACAGGACAGGCAGAGTAACACGAATCACAGAGAATACAGTCTGTTTGTGTTTCAGAGAGCTTTTCATCCTTATGTGTCAGTGAAGCCTCTCGTGAATCGTGCAGCCATGCTGTACTTTTAGAAAGTGTCTCTTTGGCTTTGTGTTTATCTACTTTGAGGTCACGAAGTACAGGATGATACTGAAGCGGTTCTATGATATCTCCGGGTTTTACTTTGTAGGCACAGGCAAGCTCTTCTCTTCCATTCACACGAACAGAACAGGTTCCACAGACCGAAGCACGGCATCCGGCAGAGAAAGTAAGTGTGGCATCTTGTGTCTCTTTTATATAGGTCAAGGCATTTAACAGCGGTATCTCTCCTGCAGGAAGTGTATAAAGCTGATGGTTATTGGTTTTGGAGCGAAGAATTTTTATTTGCATGTTTCTTCCTTTGTCCACTGGAGGACAATATGTTTTTTCAGTGCTTCATTTTCACTTTCAAATCCAACTTTGTAGTGTGCTCCACGGCTTTCATCTCTAGCAATGGCTGAGGAGATGATGGTAGGTGCCAGCAGAAGAGCATTTTGAAATTCTAAAAAGTCGATGAGGTTCTGGTTATTTGTTAGGCTTTTATCTGCAATACCCATCTCTTTTTGGGTCACTTGCATAGTAATCACTTCATTTAGTGCTTCATGGAGTTGACCATTTTCTCTGACGATACCGACTTTGTCATAAAAAATATTTCCTAACATCTCTCTGTATGGATAAAAATTAACATTCTCTTTTTGGGTCAAAAGTGTTTTTATCTCTACCGAGTCTTTCTGTTTCTGTGTATCGTCAGCAGGTTTAGAACTGGCATACACAGCATGTTTATAGGCATTTTCTCCTGCAAATTTTCCAAAAGCTGTAATTTCAAGTAAAGAGTTACCTCCAAGACGGTTAGCACCATGCACTTTTGCATTAGAACATTCTCCAACAGCAAAACATCCTTTAATACCATTGACTTCCAGAGCATAATCTACATCTATCCCACCCATAGTGTAATGAGCAACCGGGTTGATGGGGATAATCTCAATGGCAGGATCAACATGCTCATGCATTTTACACAGCGCCATCTCTTGTGGAAGAAGCTCCATGAGTTTTTCTTCTCCTAAATGGCGCAGATCCAAAAAGACACGCTGACCTTCTTGTATTTGAGCAAAAATGGCACGAGCTACTTCATCACGCGGTTTGAGCTCATCTACAAAACGTTCTCCTGCTTCATTCACCAGATACCCACCTTCTCCTCTGGCACTTTCGCTTATAAGAATAGAGGAGTGTTTGAGTGCAGTAGGGTGGAATTGTATAAATTCCATGTCTGATACAGCTCCTCCTGCACGAAGTACTGCTGCGACACCATCTCCGGTTGAACCATAAGCATTAGTAGTAAATCCATGATAGAGTGAAGCATATCCACCTGTTGCCATAATGACAGACTTGGCATCGATCTGTTTGACATCACCCGTACGGACATCTAAAAAAGTGGCACCTTTTACTGTGCCTTCCTTGGTGATAAGATTGAGAAGATAATGTTCATCTAAAAAGTCTATATCTTCTTTTAAACAGGTGTCATAAAGTGTATGGAGTATTTTAAGTCCTGTATAGTCCTGGGCATAACAGGCACGTTTGGCTGAAGCCCCACCCATTTGTCTTTGGGCGATGGACCCTGCGCCACTTTTATCATTGTCAAGACGTGAAAAAGGTACACCGATGCTCTCCATCCATGCTATGGTTTCGGGTGCATCTGCACACATTTTTCTTACCATGTCTTCATCACAAAGCCCATGCGCAGACTTAATGGTGTCTGCGATATGTGAACCCACATGGTCTTCACCTACATTTCCAAGAGCGGCGTTCATCCCTCCTTGTGCCATAGATGTCTGTGAATTGGTAGGGTATGTTTTACCTATAACAGTCACTGAGGCACCTGACTTTTTGGCAAAGAGGGCAGCAGTTAAGCCTGCGCCTCCTGAACCTATGATAAGTACGTCTGTCATCAGCTCTCCAAAAATGTTTCTATATTTTTCACAATACCTGAAAGAAGTTTTTTTCTGGCTTCTATACTTGTCCATGCGATATGCGGGGTGATGAGCAGTCTCTCTTTGTGTTTAACCTCATTGAGTCTGTTGTTCAGTACTATGGGTTCCTTTTCCAGTACATCCAGGCCTGCGTAGAAACAACGTCTGTCAAGTTCAAAAGCCAGATCCGTTTCGTTAATGATCCCCCCGCGTCCCAAATTTAAAAGAATTGCATCTTCTTTTATATAAGGCAGGTTATTTTCATTGATAAGGTTATAGGTATCATCATTCAGTGGTGCGTGGATAGAGATAATATCACAGTCTCTCAGAATGAATTCTAAACTTTGATGTGTATATCCATGGTTCAGGTTTTTACCAGATGTAGAGTGATAGGTCACTTCTGCACCAAAAGCAGTTGCGATCTTGGCAACTTCCTGACCGATGGTCCCCATGCCGATGATACCCCATTTTTTCCCCGATATCTCATAAAATGGCTGACTTACATCTGTAAAGATCCCAGATTCAGTCCAAGAAAAACTCTTTACTGCATGGTCATAATATGCCATTTTTTCAAGCAGATAGAGTGCCATGGAAAAAGTATGTTGAACCACAGACTTGGTAGAGTATCCACCTACATTCCTTACAGTGATACCTTTGTATTTTGCTGCATCCAGATCGACATTGTTCATACCTGTAGCAGCGATACATATGAGTTTTAGTCTTGGAGTCTCTTCCATCATGTTTCCGGAGATCACTACCTTGTTCGTTATAACGATATCTGCGATCTGTATACGTTCAAGTGTCTCTTCGGGTAGAGTATTCTGATAGATTGTAAGTGTGCCAAAGTCATCTAATGATGAGATGTCAAGATCTTCTCCCAATGTCTGTGCGTCAAGTAATACGATATTCATAGTTAGCTCCTTAATGGCCGGATGTTTGTTTAGTCTGGTTTTGTTCGCAAGCAACTTCTTCTACGACAGTGAGTGCACAACCATCACTATCTCCACCTGCACTTAAAAAATCAGATGAAAGACCTATAGTCGCACTTTGTGTAGGTTGGAGAAGTTGATCTTTGCTTATCTCTATTGTGTTTTCTGGTTCTTTTTTTGAATCAAAATATGCGATGATATTTTGGTCACCTTTGAGTAAAGAGATGCCGGACTTTTCTTTCATAATAAGTACAGGGATACTTTTAATATCAACAAACTTCAAGAATCCTCTGGCATTTACTTCTTTGGTAGAGATAGGTGTATAGCTTATGTTGTTCTCTTTAAAGTAGGCTTTTACTTTTTTACAATGAGAACATGTCTCTGATTGTATAAGATAGTTACCAGGTGTAGTGACATACGCTTTGTTTTTAGGAATGGCAAGTGCGTTGAGTGCGATATACACAGCCAAGATAACAGCCAAAATGATCATAAAGTTTTTAATATGACTAAAGAGTGCGATAACAAGTAAAGAAGAGAAAACACCCAAACAGAATATACACGGTTCGGGGTTTGCCAAGAACTGGTATCCAAGGATGGTAGCTTCAAAGGCAATGGCTGCATAGAGTAGCATAAAATAGAGTGTTTCAAAAAATGTACTCGTTATGGAACGTGCCCCCAAAATGATCAATCCAAAGACAGAGAGCAATCCAAGGTAATTAAGATAGATAGGGTCGAACCTTAAAAGTTCACCGGCAAGTTTACATCCCACTTCTCCACATAAAGAGGTGTTTTGAAACTTAAGATAGGTTTCAAGGGCTATGTACCCAAACAGTAATAATGGTAAAAAAACTCTAGAAAAAAAACGCACTTTCGCTCCTTGTTATTTATCTTCGATCTGTTCTACGATCTGAGTGGCTCTTGTTTTTGCAGTATCCACATCATCAAGTACAAGACTTACGGCCATACGACGACCAACATGGCTTTCGGGTTTGCCAAAGACTCTTACAAAAGAGTCTTTTGTAAATGCAGAATCGGGTACTTCAAGTACAGGGGTATGACTCTCATTTTTTGCTTTGTATGCACCACAAGCACCACTTCCATAGGTAGTGTAATCAAGCGGTAGACCAAGTACAGCTCTTACATGCAGAGCAAACTGGCTTTGACTTTGTGTAATGAGTGTCACCATACCTGTGTCATGTGGACGAGGACTAAGTTCCGAAAAGTACACTTCTTCTCCTTTTACAAAGAATTCAACACCGAAGATACCGCGACCACCCAGACCATCGGTAATTAGCTTAGCGATATCTTTTGCTTTTTGCAGGGCAGCATCACTCATAGGCATTGGTTGCCAAGAGAGGATGAAGTCTCCATCTTTTTGTACATGACCGATGGCATCACAGAAAGTGGTACCTGTTTCATTCCGTACAGTAAGTAGGGTGATCTCGTAGTCAAATGGAACAAACTCTTCTACGATAAGTTCAGACGCGTCACCTCTGGCTTCTTTTGCGATCTCCCAAGATTTCTCGAGGTCATCTACAGTTTTTGCGATGCTCTGTCCATGACCTGAAGATGACATGACAGGTTTGATGACACAAGGAAAACCTATACGTTCACCGGCAGATCTTAGACCACCTAAAGTTGTCACAAACTCAAATCCTGATGTTTTAAGTCCCAAGGTCTCTGCTGCAAACAGACGGATATTTTTACGGTTCATTGTTTTATTGACGGCTTCTGCATTTGGGATAACATGAAAACCTCTTTTCTCAGCTTCAAAAAGTGCAGAGATAGAGATGGCTTCTACTTCAGGTAAAATGTAGGTTGGTTGTTCTTTTTCTATGAGTGCAAGCACTGCTGCTTCATCTTGCATATTTATGGCATAAGAGCGATTGGCCACTAAATGTGCGGGAGCATTCTCATATTTGTCAACAGCGATGACCTCGATTCCAAGTCTTTGTGCTTCAATAGCTACTTCTTTACCAAGTTCACCAGAACCAAGTAACATGATCCTGATAGCATCTTTTTGCAGTGTTGTTGTAAATGTCACAGGGAGAAACCTTTGGAAAAATAATTGATATTATTTTAGCGAAAGTTAGCTAAGTTGTATTGAGTTGGAAGGAGGAACCTGAAAATACTCCTTCCTTAGTGTATGTTATTTCGTAGCTTTCATGACTTCAAAGGCATCTAGTGGCTCTTCAAATGCAATAAACAACACACAAGGATCACCTTTTTCACAGTATGCAGTGTGTGGTCTTTTAGATGGACCGTAAGCATACATACCTGTTTCTAAACGTTCTGCTGATTGGTCATCATAGGTAACTGACAGAGTTCCAGATACCAGTGCCATACGCTCTGCTGAAGTATGCCAGTGATGGGGTATAGCAAAGTCAGCAGGTACTTTAAAGAAGATATCCAAATTGTTTTTTGTAGGATCCCCATGAAGTATGGCTATCTCACATCCTTTGCCAATGAAGGGAGGACAAGGTCCCCATTGTAATCTTTGATCATCATGTTTATATGCCAGTGCCGGCTCATTTGCCTGTATTGTAGATAACATGAAGAGTAATGCAAAAGCAAAAAAGCCTAGTGTGAATTTATGTGATGAATGTAACATGATCGGACTCCTTTTTTGTATTATATTGATAATTTAATATCATGAATTAGAATAACATTAAATTATTTTACTGTAAAGGGCAAAAATTCGCATAAGTGTGCATTTTGTCGTATTATAGTTTATAAATATGCTAATATATGGAATATAATGTTCAAAAAAGGTTTATTTGATGAGAGACTTACCACTGTTTACGATAGAACAGACGGTGAATACCTATAAGTATCTGTTTGAGCCTAATCCTGTATTTGGTATGGATTTTTTTGCAGATAATTTTGAAGCTAAAGAGATCGTACTGCTTGATGACAGTAAAGCAGGGAGTCAGGGGATACCTATCCACTTTAACTATTATGCGCTATTTTTGCGTATACATGGTGAAACACAACGAACGATCAACCAATTTAATTATCTCATTAAACCTCAGTCACTTCAATTGGTCAACCCAGGGGCTATCTATTCGTTTAAAGACACAACACATGCTTCAAGAACGTATGTCTTACTATTTGATAAAGCATTTATAGAAGAGGATAATTTATCACTCCTGATACAAGATGAACTGTTGAACTTTCATCGCAAGTGTCAACAGGATATTGTTTTAGATACAACACAATATGCACATGCTATTGCTATTTATGAACAGTTAAGTACAGAGTTAAGAGCAAAAAATGATGATTATAGGATCGTGTGTAAAATGTTGATCAACCAACTGCTTGTTTTGCTTAAACGTGAAAAATTGAACTTTGGATTAAAACAAAACCATACAAGAGCAGAGGAAATATGTGCAGAATTTTTGGTACTGATAGAAAAGCATTATTTGCAAAAAAAGAGTGTGAAAGCGTATGCTCTCTTATTGGGTATTACACCTAAACATTTGAGTGAAACAGTGAAAGACACACTACATCATACAGCACTTTCTTACATACATGTGCGTGTCATTAAAGAGATACAGTATCTGCTTTGTTTTGGGGGTTTATCTATTAAACAGATCGCATATGCACTTAATTTTGAGACCGTTTCACAGTTAGGACGTTTCTTTAAAAGACATGAAGGCATGAGTCCTAAAGCATATAGATTGAAACATAGGGGTGTTGCATTGTATGATAAACAGAATGCTAGTAAATAAGTGAAATTGGTTTGTGAAATGTGTTGAGGTATTAAAGGTAGATCAAGAAGCAGAGCAAAAGCTCTGCTTTAGACGTATTACAGTCTAGACTCGTATCTTCTAAGCATGAAAAGTTTTTTAAGGATCTTCTTGCGAGTTGCAATCTTCTCTTTTTTATTCTTCTCAGTTTGAGTTTCAAAGTGTTGTCTAGCTCTTGCTTCAGTAACGATTAGGTTTCTGTCACATTGTCTTTTAAACTTTCTGTACGCATCATCAAATGAATCGCGTGATGTTAAAGTAATTCCTGGCATCGAAAAGCACCCCCTTCCTATTGAAAATTTTCAAACAGACTGGTGTTTGAACGGCAATAAAGTGAAGAATTATATCGAAAGTTTTTTAATTTGTGATAAAATAAAAACAATAGAAGGAGTTGAAGTATGCAAAAGGTATTTGAAGAGTGTTATGCATTAGATAAAAAGTGTTATGAAGAGTATGGACTTAGTGAAGATATACTTATGGAACATGCGGCCTGGGGTATGGCAAATTATATACGTGGAGCATTTCAGCGGGGATCTTCTGTGCTTATTGTTGCAGGAAAAGGGAACAATGGTGCAGATGGTATCGTTTTAGCACGTCAGCTTTATGGGGATTATGATGTAAAACTATGGATTCCTTTTCCTGTGAAGTCTAACATGGCATATTTACAGTTAGAACGAGCCACACGTTTGGGTATAAAGCCTATCGATGAGTATACGGATGCAGATGTCATTGTTGATGCACTGTTTGGAGCAGGACTCAATAAAGCTTTAAATGAAGAAACAGAACATATCTTGTATCAGCTCAATGCACTTCAAGGATATAAGATCGCATGTGACATACCGACAGGTGTAGGAGCACAGGGACTCATGCCTATAGCTTTTATGGCAGATACAACTTTGACGATGGGTGCGCGTAAAGAAGCACTTTATCTGGATGAAAATAAAGATGCAGTAGGGCAGATAGAATGTATTGACCTAGGCGTATCGGCAGAATTTTATGAAGGTACAAGTCAGACTTGTGTACTTGAAGCAGAGGACCTTAAGCTCCCCACACGGCAAAAACAAAACAGCCACAAAGGAAGTTTTGGCCATGCAGCGGTCTTTTGTGGAGAGAAAGAGGGTGCAGGGATCATTGCAGGTATGGCTGCAACACATTTCGGTGCAGGACTGACGACACTTGTCGTGCATGAAAAAGTTTCACCACCTCCTTACCTTATGCATTCTACAGTAGTCCCAGACAATGCAACGGCACTTGCCATTGGGATGGGACTTGGAGGACATTTTGAGAGTGAGTTCTTAGAAAGGTATGTACTTAAGAGTCATCTACCCATAGTCCTTGATGCCGATGCTTTTTTAAGTAAAGAACTCTTATCTGTGTTATCACAAAAAGACAGAGAGATAGTCATTACACCTCACCCCAAAGAGTTTGTCATTATGTGGAAGCTGCTTACGGGCGAACAGCTTACTGTGACAGAGGTGCAGTCTAAACGTTTTGAGACAGTTCGCATGTTTAATGCACAATATCCGCATGTCACACTGCTGTTAAAAGGTTCCAATACACTTATCATGCAGGAGGAACGGCTTTATATTAATCCCTTGGGATGTTCTAAGCTCTCTAAAGGTGGCTCAGGAGATGTACTTTCAGGACTCATTGTTTCTCTGCTTGCTCAGGGGTATACTGCAGTTGATGCAGCGATACATGCTTCTTTGGCGCTAGTGATGGCCGCAGATAATTATGAAGGTGCATCTTATGCGATGTTGCCTACAGATATTATTGATGCAGTATCTAGATTAGAGGTAATTTAGAGTAAAATTCGTGTTATGAATAAAATAGCAGTACTTTTTTCCGGCAGAGGCACAAATTTTGCCCATATTGTTGAGCACTTACATGGTCAAGAGTGTGAAGTGGTTGTAGCATTGACGAACAACCCTCATGCCGAAGGCATAGAGATCGCACACAAACATGGCATCCCCTTAGAGATCATAGATTCCAAACAATATGATAAAAGAGAATTATTTGATACGGAGGTGGTAAAAACACTTCATTCATATGATCCAAAACTGACAGTGCTTGCAGGATTTATGCGTATCTTGACGCCTGTATTTACAGAAGAGATAAAAGCAGTCAATCTTCACCCCTCTTTGTTACCCAGACATAAAGGCTTACATGCGATAGAGAGGAGTTACGAAGATGATTTTTCAGAAGGTGGGGTCAGTATACATTATGTGAGTTCAGAACTTGATGGCGGAGAAGTTATTTTACAAAAAAGTCTTTCTAAAAAAGGTTTAGACTTTAGTACCTATGATCTAAAGATACGGGCTCTTGAAAAAGAAGCATTGGCTGAAGCGATAATATTAGTTTTAAATAAAGGGTAATAGAAATGAAAAAATATTCTGACTCAGAAAATGCAAAAGGTGCTTATATCATCTTTGCCGTAGTGCAAATGATACTTTTGGCACTAATGTATACGATTGTGTATGCCGCTTTCAGAGCAACACAACTCGCTGTAGATAAGTTTGATTTAAATGAAGTGACCGCTTTCGCACCTAGTATTATTGTCTTTATCGCTATTCCCTTTGTCCTCTATAGAACCAGAAAGATGTTTCGTCAAGGTCGTATGATGGAGGCTATTCTCTGGATGATGGCACTGTTGTCTATATTTTTGGTAGGCCTTATGATACATGTGACCAATATCAGCGGAATGTCTTGATCTGCTCTCTATTCTTATAACAGTAAAATGCTAAGTTTACATTTCTCTCACATCTAGAAAACTGCCACTTTCATACTCGCGTAGTTTTGGAAAAAGATATATGAGGCGCTTGGCTGCAAATTGTGGTGTTTGGATATCACCTTCTTTTAGTTTTTTGGCTGAAGGAAATCTCTCATCATTCACATCATGTATAATATGCTGTACCATAGAAGTGTCGATGATGCCAGGAGCAAGCGCGGTAAAATGAATCTCCGGCAGTTCTTTGGCATAGACATTGAGAAGCATGTTAAGACCTGACTTGGAGAGAGAGTATGCTCCCCATCCTTTTGAACCATTGACTGCTGCACCTGAACTTATACCGATGATCTGTCCAATGTATTGGGCACTCCCAGCAAGGGTATCTATGATCTCTTTATTTGCCCAGACATTGATTTCCATTACATCTTTGATATCTGTTAATGTAGTATCATCAAGTGTTTGTATCTCACCCAGCACACCGGCATTAAGTATGACGATATCAAAAGAATGGTTTGCAAAAAATGTATCAAGGGTGTTTCTAATCATAAATGTTTCACCTAGATCATAAGGGAAAAAGAAAAAGTGAGGGTTACTGTCAAGATGTTTAGGCAGTGTTCTGCCTATTGCATATACTTTATCACCTTGTGACAAATATGCTTCAGCCAATGCCAAACCAAGTCCCGAACTTACACCGGTGATCAGAATATTTTGCATCATGTAATCCTTTAGTAATAGTCCTATGTTATAATTATGCCGAAATATATTTTATTAAAGGACATGCATGAATAAAGAAGCTAAAACATTAGATGAAAGAATTGATCGTCTTTACAAAGAAGTGAAAGAGCATTATGGTGAAGTACGTTTTGTGGGAATCAAAAGACACAGAAAGATAGGTTGGGTAGCAAAAATTCAATTTGATGAATTTGATTCACTTATGGCAGAGGGAACCGATGCTATAGATGCGGTGAAGAATTTACGAAAAAGAGTGAAGAAGATCATAGATCGTTATAACATGGTTTGAATTTTGAAAGATAATATTATACTTATTGGTTTTATGGGTGTGGGTAAAGGTACAACAGCACGTGCATTTACCAAAAAGTATGGTACCTATATCATCGATACGGATGATCTTATAGAATCCAAAGAGAATAAAGAAGTTAAGAAGATCTTTAAAAAAAAGGGTGAAGCCTATTTTAGAGAACAAGAACAAGCTACTGCAGATTGGATAGAAAAATGTATCCAAGGTACTTTTATCTCTTGTGGTGGAGGATTTTATAAAGTTAACAATCTAAAAAAATTGGGGACTGTAGTTTTACTTGATGCTTCTTTTGAATGGATACATAACCGTTTGAAAACAGCTAAAAATTCTGAAAAAAAATTGGCTAAACGTCCTTTGTTCTCCCATGAAAAAGAGGCTAGAAAGCTTTATAAAGAGCGAGAAAAAGCGTATAGAAAGTTGGCGGATGTTGTTGTAGATGTAGAAGGTTTGACACTTGATGAACAGATCGAATATATTGCTAAAAAGTGTAAGACTCAATAACAAAAGCTACGCTTGATTCTTTTCCCAGTATTCCAGTCCTTTGTAGGACATGCTTAATACTCCAAATATCAGCATCGTACTTGCCATACAGTAGGGTGCTTGTTCCATGAAGGGTGCGGGGGATTTTGAAATGGTGTAGATAACGTACATCCATGAGGTAATTGCGACAAATCCTAAAACTCTTTTACTCCAAAGTACCATTGTTTTTATCTTTTCGTTCTTCATAGAAGTATTTTATCCAAATTAGATATAATTCCAACATTATAAATATCTACTCCACGAGAGTGTAAACTTTAGTGAGATGTACCGCAAGGGCATAACTAACGAAAAATTGAAGATGGGCTTTGCTTATCGTCAAGAAGAAAGATAAAATGAAGCGATTCGAAGAGTACCTTTCCCAAAATCTACCAGCAGTACCAAGCTTTCATCCTGTATATGAAGATGCACTGGGTGTGATGCTCACAGCAGGAGGAAAACGTTTCCGTCCTATGTTGCTTTTGGATGTTGTAGATGCCTATGAACCTATGCTTTATAATGCTGCACTGCCTGTAGCGATGGCACTTGAAATGTTTCATACTTACTCTCTTATACATGATGATCTCCCGGCTATGGATGATGCTGATCTGCGTCGTGGACATCAAACTCTACACAAACGTTATGATGAGGTCACAGCGATACTTGCAGGAGATGCACTGAATACAGATGCATTTTTACTGATCGCAAAAGCGCCACTTAGAGAAGATGTAAAAGTTAAACTCATTACACTTCTTGCCCAAAATGGCGGCTCTGCAGGGATGGTACTTGGTCAAGCCATAGACTGTTATTTTGAAAATAAACCACTCGACCTGGAGCAGATCAAAATACTTCACAAAAATAAAACGGCCAAACTTATAGCAGCCTCTTTGCAAATGGGTGCAGTCATTGTTGGACTTGAAAAAAAGACACAAGAAGCACTGTATGATTTTGGTATAGACCTTGGACTTTTATTTCAGATACAAGATGATATTATAGATGAGACACAGAGTGAAGAAGAAGCAGGAAAAACCACAGGAAATGACGGCGATAAAAATAGCTTTGTCAATCTTTTAGGATTAGAGAAAACTGTAGAAGAAGCAGACACTTTAGCGAAAGATTTACAAAGACGATTTGAAACGTTTGATGAGAAGCTACAAATAGCTTTACAACCCTTAATTACAAAATACCTCAATAGACACCAATAAAGGACAAAAGATGGTAATGACTGAACAAAACACTATGCGTAAAAAAATGGCAAACACGATCAGATTTTTAGCAGCAGATATGGTACAAAAAGCAAATTCAGGACACCCTGGTGCACCGATGGGACTTGCAGATATTGCTGTAGTACTTTCTGAAAAATTAAGTCATAATCCGAAAAATCCAAAATGGCTCAACCGTGACCGTTTGGTCTTTTCTGGAGGGCATGGTTCCGCACTTATCTATTCACTTTTACATCTTTGGGGTTACGATGTAAGTCTTGAAGACCTCAAGCAGTTCCGTCAACTTGATTCTAAAACACCAGGACACCCAGAGTATGGTCATACAGACGGTGTAGAGATAACAACAGGTCCTTTGGGACAGGGTATCGCTAATGCGATTGGTTTTGCGATGGCTGAGGCATATACAGCAAATCAGGTAAACTCTGAGACCTGTGAACTTATAGACCATAAAGTCTACTGTCTTTGTGGTGATGGTGACTTACAAGAGGGTATCTCGTATGAAGCGTGTGCATTGGCTGGACACCTTGGATTAAAAGATATGGTACTTATCTATGACTCGAATTGTATTACTATTGAAGGTGACACAAGTATCGCATGGTCTGAAGATGTTGCTAAACGTTTTGAAGCACAGAACTGGGATGTTAAAAAGATCAATGGTCACTGCTATGAAGAGATCGAAGAAGTGCTAGAAGAAGTAAAATCTGCAACTAAACCAACGATCATCATTGCAAATACGATCATTGGTAAAGGTGCAGGGGAATTAGAGGGTACACACCATACACATGGTGCCCCTCTTGGAGATGCAATTATCGCTGAGTCTAAGACAAAAGAAGGGTTTAACCCTGATGAGACCTTTGCTATACCAGAAGATGTTCTTCTTAGATTTAGATGTGCATTGGAAAATGGCGAGTTGGCAGAAAAAGAGTGGATCCACAGACAAAAAGAAGCTCCGCTTGTAGAGCAGAATATTGCATTGGAAAAATTATTGAACCCAGACTTTTCTGCTATTGAATTCCCAGACTTCTCAGGCGATGCTGCTATGGCAACAAGAGATTCAAATGGTAAGATACTTAATGCCATTGCAAAAGCTGTACCATCATTTTTAGGTGGCTCAGCAGACCTTGCACCATCGAATAAATCAGACCTTAAAGACTTGGGAGACTTCCCTAAAGGAAGAAACTTGCACTTTGGTATACGAGAACACTCTATGGCTGCTATTACGAATGCTATGGCACTTTACGGTACAACGATTCCATTTAATGCAACGTTCTTTGTATTCTCTGACTACTTGAAACCATCGGCACGTATCGCGGCATTGACGAACATTCAAAACTTCTTTGTCTGGACACATGACAGTATCGGTGTGGGTGAAGATGGTCCTACCCATGAGCCTGTAGAACATATCAGCCAGTTTAGAGCATTGCCTAACTTCTATGTATGGAGACCAGCAGATGCTACTGAGAATGTTGAAGCATGGAAAACAGCATTGACTATGCAGGCACCACACGGTTTTGTTCTTTCTCGTCAAAAACTCAAAACACTTAAACCAAAAAGAGACTTTGGTGAAGTAAGTAAAGGTGCATATATCGTTAAAAAGAGAAAAGATGCGAACTTTACACTTATGGCATCTGGTTCAGAGCTTATGCCTTGTTTGAAAGCTGCATGTCACTTAGCAGTACTTGGCATCAAAGCAAACGTTGTTTCTGTGCCTTGTCTTGATCTCTTTAATGAACAAGATGCTGAATATAAAAACACAGTTGTTGATCCAAGTACAAAAGTACTTGCAGTAGAAGCAGCTACAGCAACTGAATTCTATCGTTACGCAGATGATGTTCTTGGTATGGAAAGCTTTGGAGCTTCGGCACCGGCAGATCTACTCTTTGAGAAGTTTGGATTTACACAAGAAGGTATTATGAAAAGAGCATGTGCTTTGATGGATATAGAGTATAGAGTAGTAGAACTTGGAGAGTGTAAACTCTAATTTCTTTCTTGCGATTTTACAGCATCTTTGATCGAACGGCTTCGTTTCGTTCGGTCACTTACTATTAGTAAGCTCCTCTCTTCTCTTACGCCATCCAACCAAATCTACTATAAACTTACAAGAAGTATACTTTTTAAATAGAGATATTGAGTTAGCTCAACATTCCTCTGACTTCATCTTCATCTATCAGATCTTTATCATATTTAACCACAGCGATGTGTTCTGTTTCATTGACATAACTTTCAACAATGGCTTCATGTTCAGTAAGTGCATGGACTTTTTCTCTGTCAAAAATGTCAAGCGACAAGTAAATATTTCCTCTGTTGTTTGGGCTTGGCATGGTTGCTACCCAGATGAACCATACGATAGAAAGAACGGCTACAACAATCGCAAGTGTGCCTCTGTCATAATCTTGCATGAGCCAACCAGCTAAGAGTCCTCCAAAGAAGATCCCTGTGTAAGCAAAAGTATTTGCAACACCCAGGGCTGCACCTTTTTGATGTACTTTTGCAAATTTGGCTACAAAACTTTGTAAAAGAGGTTCAAACATATTAAATCCGATGAAGAAAAGTACTACACCTACTACAAATACCCAATCCGTTGAAGCAAACCCCATGGCTAAGAACCCTAAGAAGATCACGGCAACAGAGATCATAAATATCTCTTTCCCTTTACCGTATTTCTCACCAAAGATAGCCGCAGGTGCCATGGCCAAGAATCCAAAGATCATCGCGGGGAAGTAGACTTTCCAAAGTTCTGCTTTTCCCCATCCAAATCCACCTTCATCCAGTGTTTGTGTCATGACCATCGGGATAATGAAAAATGCCATGGTCATAATGCTTGAGTGAAAAAGAAAGGTGATGTACATACGTGTGAGTGCTTTGTCTTTAAAGACCTCTATCATCTTGGACTCTTTTTCGTCATAGCTGTGTACGATCTTTGGAGGTTTTGGCACAGAAGTAAAGAGTATATAGATGGAAAAGATCGATAACACAGCGGTAAGCCAAAATAGTTTGTCTATTCCCCAATTACCACCTACTATAGGAGCGATCATCATCGCTGCAGCAAAACTAAGGGCAATAGTTCCACCCAATATTGCCATAGCCTTTGGACGCTCCTCTTCTTTTACAAGGTCAGCTACCATTGCTGAAACGACGGAACCAATAGCGCCTGCTCCTTGAAGAAAACGACCGAAAAGAAGCGTATAGATATTGTCACTCATTGCAGCGATTACAGATCCAATGATAAAGATGATAAGTCCAAAAAGCAGGGTTTTTTTACGACCCACCTTGTCACTCATAAGTCCAAATGGTACTTGAAATGTTGCTTGTGTCAGTGCATATCCACCTACAACAAGACCAGCTAAAAATGGTGTAGCGCCTTCCATGTCCAGTGCATATATGGAGAGTACAGGAAGGACAATAAAGAGTCCGAAAAACCTCAAAGCAACAATGAAAGCGAGCGGCATGATTTGTTTAATCATAGTGATACCTCGATTTAGATAAAATTTGTCCCATTATATAACGAAATATTTAAGAGTAGGTGATTCATTTCATCTCTCGTCAATGACAAAGCTTCAGTGAGAAGAATTTTCGCGCTGCTTTGCTCTGGGAAAAGGAGACATGATATGCAATTGGTCCTTGCAACAGGAAACAAAGGAAAGTTACGTGAATTCAAACAAATGTGTCAAGATGAAGTAGTTCCTTTTTCTGACCTTCTGGGTGAATTGGAGATCATTGAAGATGGTGATACTTTTGCAGCTAATGCACTCATAAAAGCACGTACGATTTCTGAAAAACTAGGGGAAGAGTACTTGGTTATCGCTGATGATTCAGGTATATCCCTTCCCATTTTAGATGGTGCACCGGGTATCTTCTCAGCACGATATGCAGGTGTCGGTGTGACAGATAAAGATAATCTCTATAAACTCATAGAATCAGTAAAAGAAAAAGGTCTCAAGTCCACACCGGCTTACTACACGGCTGCTATTGCTATTGTCTCTAAGTATGGAGAGTACGTGGTGCATGGTTGGATGCATGGAGATGTGATAGATGAGGCCAGAGGAGAGAAGGGCTTTGGGTACGACCCTATGTTCATCCCTGCCGGGATGGAATTGACCTTAGGTGAATTGGATAATGATGTGAAGTCTAAGATCTCGCATCGAGGGAAGGCACTTGAATTGGCCAAACCGATTATTTGGATGTTGAAGAATAAATAATATTTCTAAGGTTTAAAGTTTCTTTGTTACTTTTTTCTTTTTTGTACTACGACAAAAGAGAAAAGAGTAACCAAAAAAGAAAAAAACGTAAGCGACACATAATAATTACAAGAAATTATTGATGACTCGTTTATATTGAGGATGAAGAAAGAGAGTGAGAGTATGAAAACAGAACAATTTATGAAAGATTTGCAAGTCATTTATGATGAATTGCAAATAAGACAGGCGAGTCTCAATACATACTATGCGCTTTTAGATGAAGAAAAAACGCATGAAAAAGCAGATAAAGTAGTAGATGCGTTTTTGATCCTTATGGATATTCCAAGAGATAAAGATGCAGAGATGGCAGCATTGACACGTATTGTCAATCTTCGTGAAGATGCTTTAGAACAGGTATTGGAGAAACAGGGTTGCTCTAAAGAAGAGATAGCTGTGAAAAAAGAGTTGGCGTATGGTTTTGTGAGCACGATGCACATGACACGTCATGATAAGTTCATCACATGGGTAGAAGAGAATGAACTACTTACTCCTTTTTACCGTTCTTTAATGCTTGGAGTACATCATGTGGGTGTGATGATGAGTCAGTGGCAGAGTCATTGGACACACCATATCATTCATTCTGTAAATCTTGAACTAAGTGAACTATTTAATGGTGATGATGCCAAAGTTTTTGAGATGTTGCAGGGGGAGTCGTTACTTGACACAGATGAAAGTGGTTGTGTGGGGGATAGATGTTACTCTGTGCTTCAGAAGAAAGATACAGGGTATCATAGTATCGCGTATGCTGAAGCTTTCCCTAAAGAAGTATCACAGGTCACTACAGCACTAGAACAGTTAATCTCACTTTTAAAGCAGCATGAAGACAGTGTATTTAACCAAAAAACAGAGTGGATAGCATACTTTACAGCCATTAAAGAAGCATTTGAACATACAGAACCAAATGAACTCATTGGTAAATGGGCTGAGGTTGACAGAAAGTGGATGTCAGTTAAAACACCACTTCAGGTTGGGCATCCTTTGGAGTATTATGAAGACCATTATAGAAAAGCAGTGGCACTGGAATGGGATCTGCGTATTGTCAACCCTAAATTGCAAGAGGGCTCACCAACCAGAGAAAACATTAAAAATTTTGCTATGCAAATGGCTGAAGATTTTGGCAGTGATGCAGAAAAAACAATGGCTAAAAATATTACTCAGGTAGATGAAACACAGCTTTACATTGGTCAACCTATACTTTACTACGCCGCAGAGTTCAATGGACTCTTCTCTGCCCAAGTGGTACCAAATGATGAACAGGTTTCAGCGGAACTAGGTAAGAAGATCTTTGCTTACGCAGACTTTGTGATGGAGTCTAAAAAGTCAAAACCTATCATGACACTAAGTGTAGAGACGATGGGAGAAGGTTTTGTCAAAGCACAGAGAGAACTCATAGATACTAATCCTAAACTCTGGCAAGAGATCTATGATATTTCAACGGTTGGACATGAATATGGACACATTTTGTGGATAGACTCAGAGACTGAGAGCAAAATGAACGGCACAGGACAGTTTAAGAACATAGAAGAGTTTAAAGCTACCTCAGGCGGGCTCATGGCATTTTTCCATAATGAACGTGAAGCGTTAAAACACCACATTGTAGATGATGTAGTAGGACGTGCAGTTGGGCTCATGGCTTGGAGAGAAGTGGGTGAAGTGTTGCCGTATTATTGTGAAGGGCTTATTCATTTAGATATCTTGTTTGGTTCGGGGATCATTAGGTATGATGGTCAGATCAAGATAGACTACTCTAAGTATGATGTAATGAAAGAAAGGTATCAAACTGCCTATGAAAATTTGGCAAAAAATTATTTAGAAAAAGTAGATGCCAATGTTTATTTGAGTGAGTATGCTCAAAAAGTTGATGGTGTCTATCTTCCTGTCAATGCTACGATAAGAGATTTTGTACAGCATTATTATGCACGTTATAAAGAGGTAGGACAGCAGACCACTACGCTAAACTAAACTTCAAAAGAGAGTCTCTCCTGATAGAGTCTTCTCCCTATTTACATTTGTTTACATTCTATTGACAACAAATTTACAATCTTCTTTTATCATTACAGTATCTCAATATGAGAAACAAACCATTTTAACCAATAAAGGATTTAGTATGAAAAAAGTAACAACAGCAGTTTTATTAACATTAGGATTAGGTACCGCATTATTTGCATGTCCTGCAGGTGGATTTGAAAAAAGAGGTGGCGAATATAGAAACGGTATGAAAAATATTATGAAACAACTTGATCTTAGTTCTGAGCAAAGAGAGCAGATGCAAACATTAAGAGAGTCTCGTAAAGATGTGATGAAAGCCAAAAGAAAAGAGTGTAAAGAAAACCGAAAAGCTATGCAACAGCAAATGAGACCTGATATGAGTAAGTTTATGACAGCAAATACATTTGATAAAGATGCATTTAAACAAGAGATGAAGAAAAAGCATGAAGCAAGACGTGCAAAAAGAGAAAAAAGAAAAGAAGCTATGTTAGACAATAGAGCAGACAGCATGGAAAAAATGTTTAAGATCCTAACACCAGAACAAAGAACAAAATGGATAGAATTATCTAAGAATCAAAAAAACAATAATTGTAAAAGTTAAAAGAAGTAAAACAAAATATCATGAAGGGTAACAATGTCACAGATATTGATGGTAGAAGATGATGCTGAAATAACGACACTGTTAGAGGCATATCTTCCTCGCTATGGGTTAGAAATCTTTTCTGTTTCTTTACCTTCTGTGGCAATTGAAAAGCTAAGCATTGAAAAATATGATTTAGTTTTACTTGATCTTGGCCTTCCTGAGATGGATGGGCTGGAACTGTGTCGTATCATTAAAAAAGAGTATCCCTCACTGCCTGTGATCATTTCTACAGCAAGGGTAGATGTAAGTGACAAGGTGGTGGCTTTTGATGCCGGTGCTGATGACTATATTGCCAAGCCTTATGAACCGCGTGAATTAGTCGCACGTATCCAGGCGATCATTAAAAGATATACACAATTCTCCACACAAGCAAAAGAAGAGATATTTAGCATAGATAAAGTAAAGATGCACATTCTACAAAATGGAGCAGCACTTGATATGACATTGGCAGAATATGAGATATTTACCCTTTTACTAGAAAAAAAACATCAAGTAGTAAGCCGAGAGTTCATCGTCAACTCCATCAATGCTGTACGTTGGGAAAGTTCTGACAGAAGTATAGATGTTATTGTTGGGCGTATCCGTCAAAAGATAGGGGATAACACTAAAGACCCGATCTACATCAAGTCTATACGAGGTGTGGGCTACAAATATATAGGAGACTAGCAATGAATAGACACTCCATACTTTTTAAACTCAATATACTTTTTACCATTGCCCTTTTAGCTACGATCATAGCAGCTTTTTCAATGACTATGCATATGGCAAAGAAAGATCACAATGCACTTTTGTACAAGTCAAGACTACTGATAAAAGAGATGCGTACCACAAGAGAAATACCCAACGCGCTTTTAGAAGAGTTTAGTCTAAAAATTGTTGAAAACGGTAAAAAAAGAGAGATACTTCAGAACGCACAAAAAAGTAAACGAAGGTATGATCTTGGACCTAAACATTTACGAAAACACAGAAAACTCCTGATCTACAAAGGACAAAGGTACTTGCAAATCAAACTTAGAAACGTAAATTTATTGCTAGAAGATGAACAGACATTTATAGGACGTTTTTTTACACCCCTACTTGTATTGGTGGGTATTTTGTCTTTGCTTATCATAATGTATATACTTTTACGAAGAAGTCTTGTGCCATTGAAAAAACTTGAAAGAGATATCGTGAGTTATGGTGAGGGTACAATAAAAGACTATACTTATCTTTCTAAAAAAGATGAAGTCTCATTGGCATCAAATGCTTTTTATCACGCTGTGGATAAAGTAGAAAAACTTAAAAAATCAAGAGAACTCTTTATACGTAATCTTTTTCATGAACTCAACACCCCTGTCACAAAGGGAAAGATACTTACAGAGATTGTAGATGATCCAAGAACCAAAGAGATGATGGATTCTATATTTTCAAGACTCTCTTCTTTGTTGAAAGAATTGGCACAGATGGAGAAGTTGACATCTGAGAATTATACCTTTAGTAAAAAGCCTGTACGTATTAGGGAATTAATAGATGAAGCAAGTGATCTACTTTATTTAGAAGAGGACGTGCAAACAAATATCTCTGATGAACTGATAGAAGCTGATTTCTCTTTAATGAGTATGGTATTTAAAAACCTTATGGACAATGCTTATAAGTATGGAGAGAATTTAGAGATAATATCAGATGGGCAAAGAATCTGTTTTATCAGTACAGGAGAAGCATTAAGTAAAGATCTCACATATTATACGGAAGCTTTTTCAAAAGGTATAGAGACAAGTGCACAAAAAGGATTTGGGCTTGGACTTTATATCGTCAGTGAGATACTGAAAAAACATGATATGAATTTTTCTTATGAATATGAATTGGGGAAAAACATATTTATTATAAGGCTTTAATATAGTGATCTGCTGACTTGTTTACCAACTTGCTCAATTTGATCAAGCCTTCGTATCTTATCAAGCAGTTGTGATAAAATAAAAATATATAGACAACATAGGACTAATAATGAATAGAAGAAGTTTTTTATTGACTGCAGGTGTGGCTTTGGCATCAGCGTCTGCATACAGTTTTGGGAACAGTATTAAATCATTGATAGAGAATCCATCAGAAAAAATTGCATTGATCTATGGGAGTAGATATGGTGCCACTGAAGATACTGCCAAATGGGTCGCCAAAGGGATCAACAGTAATGTAGATGTATTGAATGTTGAAACCATTGATTTTAATGAGACTCTTGAAAAATATGATAAGTTCATTATCGGTTCAGGTATCTGGATCGATGGGGCACATAAACGTTTGATGGAACTTCTTTCAACACGCACAGCACAGATAGAGCCTAAGATCATTGCATCATTTATTGTATGTGGGACAACGGGTGAAGATATCGCAGGAAAAGGTAGGATAGAAGGTTATTTTGAACGTTTCCATCAACCTCTAAATATTAAACCCGTACTAAAAAAACATTTAGGTGGTAGAATGATCATCGAAAAGTTAAGTGAAAAAGATAGAAAACTTTTAGACAATTTCTATAAAAATGTTCTCAAAAGAGAGTTTAAAAGTTGGGATCGGACCAATCCTGAAAAGGCAGAAGCATTTGGTGTGGCACTTGTTGTATCATCATCAAAAAATGTAACTCTATCGAACTAAATGATTTATGATGAGTTTGCACTATACTTGTCAAAGATTGGTATATCTATATTGAAATACATTCAACTACAAAACAACAAATGATCAAAAACCCGTCCATGGTAGGACCTTTTGTTAAAAGTTTTGCACTTATGGGAAAAATAGCGTAATACTCGAGGCAGATATTTTTCTGCCTAAATCACTTCTAACCTTTTTTTAGATATAATCCCGTTAATTACGCCGTCGTCATGATGGCGATTGCGAGGATTTTTATGTTACTTTTTACACCAGGACCTACCCCTGTACCAGAGTCAGTACGTCAAGCGATGGCTACTCCAACACTTCATCATAGAACACCCGAATTTGAAGCTATTTTTAAAGAAGCCAGAGAAAAACTCATGAAGCTTTTTGGTATGGATGAGTGTGTGATGTTGGCAAGTACTGGAACAGGTGCAATGCAGGCATGTGTATTGAATCTTTGTAAAACCAAAGCCTTGACGGTCAATGCCGGAAAATTTGGTGAACGTTTTGGAAAGATAGTTAAAACCACAGGTAAAGAACTTGTAGAACTTAAGTATGATTGGAACACACCGGTTAGTTTAGATGATGTGAAAAAAGCATTGGCAGAGCATGCTGACATCGATGCACTCTTTGTGCAAGTTTCTGAATCAGCAGGCGGGCTTCGTCATCCGGTTGAAGAGATCGCTGCCTATGTGAAGTCTGTAAACAAGGACATCATGGTAGTTGCTGACGGTATTACTGCTGTGGGTGTTGAGCGTATAGATACAACCAATATCGATGCACTTGTGGCAGGGAGTCAAAAAGCACTGATGCTTCCTCCTGGTCTTGCGATGATCGGACTTTCAAATGAGGCTGTAGAAAAGATAGGGTCTGGTGAGGATTACTACTTTAACCTTGCTTCTGAAATTAAAAAACAGCAGCAAAATACAACAGCGTATACAGCCGCTACAACGCTCATTATAGGGCTTAATGCTATTTTAGATGAGATAGAAGCAGAGGGAATGGATGCTTTATATGACAATACCATTGCCAGAGCTGCTGCGACACAGGCTGCACTTGAAGCGATAGGTTTTTCTATGTATCCACAAACACCGGCACTTTCCATGTCCACTGTTTACAGTGAAGATGCTGAGCCGATCAGAAAACTTTTGAAAACAAAGTATGGCGTGAACATGGCAGGTGGACAGGACCACTTAAAAGGAAACCTTTTCCGTATCAACCAGATGGGGCTTATCCCTGTGTATGAGTCTGCATGGGTAGTCAATGCTATTGAGTTAGCACTTGCTGATATTGGTCGTAGAGATTTTGATGGGACAGCCAGTCGCGTATTTAATGAAAATTATTTTAAGAAGAGTAAATAAATGATATTTGAACATGAAATCCCTTCGGGGTCTAAACTTTATTTTGGTGAATCTGCCAAAGTAAAAAGAGAGATAGAGTTTGTCTCAGCAGAACTGCTTGAGAATCTTGGTTTTGAAGAGATTGTTACACCACTTTTCTCCTACCATCAGCGTGAATGCTTTGATTCTTCCAAATCATTGGTACGTCTCAATGATGAAGAGAACAATGAAGTGACCTTACGTGCAGACTCTACTATAGATGTTGTGCGTATCGTTACAAAAAGGCTGGGTCGTTCAACTGAGTCCAAGAAGTGGTTTTATATTCAGCCAACAGTGACATTTCCAACTTATGAACAGTATCAGATAGGTGCTGAGATGTTAGATGGTTCTTTTGAAGAGGTATGTAAAACAACAACGATGCTCTTATCTGAAATGGATGCAGAACCGGTGATGCAGATATCCAATATCGCCATCCCACACTTGCTCAATGCAAAATACGGTGTCTCGCTTGATGTGTTAAAGTCTATGCATATAGAAGAGATCATGGCAGCGGAACTCTCTTGGATAGAACAACTGGTACGTATCAACTCTGTGGATGACCTAAATGATCTTTCGGTATTCCCCGCAGATATCGCAGATGAACTTGAAAAGATCAAAGAGGCTGCACAAAAAGTAGATTATGCAAAAATGGTCATCTCTCCACTTTACTATGCAAAGATGAGATATTATGACTCTTTGACATTTAGAATGTTTGAAGGGAATAGCCTTTTAGCAATGGGTGGGATTTACAGTATTGATGGCGTAGAAGCAGCAGGATTTGCACTCTATACAGATGAGTGTATCAGTAATAAAATGAATAAGGCAAAATAGATGAGTAAAGCAGATTTAATTGTAGGTCTCCAATGGGGAGACGAAGGTAAAGGAAAAATCGTTGATCATATGGCACAAACGCATGACTATGTGTGTCGTTTTGCAGGTGGACACAATGCTGGACATACGATCGTTATTGACGGTAAAAAATATGCACTTCACCTTATTCCCTCTGGTGTACTGAATCCTAGCGCAAAAAACATCGTAGGAAATGGTGTGGTACTTTCACCCAAAGACTTCATCAAAGAGATGGTACAGTTTGACAACTTGGAAGGAAGACTTTTTCTCTCAGATAAAGCACATGTACTTTTGCCTTATCATGCACTTATTGACCAAGCCAAAGAGCGTATGAAAGGTGACAAAGCTATCGGTACAACAGGTAAAGGAATCGGACCTGCTTATGGAGACAAGATCGCACGTGTAGGCCATAGACTTGGTGAACTTCTTGACCCTGAGAAATTGACAGCAAAGATAATGTCTTACTTTGAACAAAACAGAGCCATTTTTGAAGCAATGGAAGTGGATGTACCTGAAGAGAAAGCACTTCTGGAAGAACTTGAAGGGTACAAAGCAGTACTTGGTAAACATATCGTCGATACAACACAAATGATGTGGAAGATCATGGATGAGGATAAAAAGATACTTTTAGAGGGTGCACAAGGTACGATGCTAGACATTGACCATGGAACATATCCATACGTGACTTCTTCAACGACAGTTTCTGCGGGAGCATGTTCAGGTCTTGGGATCAATCCAAAAGATATTGGTAAAGTAACGGGTATTGCTAAAGCATACTGTACAAGAGTAGGAAATGGTCCTTTCCCTAGTGAAGACTTTGGTGTAGAGGGTGACACACTTCGTAAAAATGGTCATGAATTTGGAACGACCACTGGCCGTCCGAGAAGATGTGGTTGGTTTGATGCTGTGGCTATGCGTCATGCTGTACGTGTCAACGGTGTTGACCAAGTATCACTAATGAAACTAGATGTGCTTGATGGCTTTGATGAAGTAAAAGTATGTGTGGCGTATGAAGTAGATGGTGAAAAGATAGACTATGTACCTTATGAGCTTGAAGACGCAACACCGATTTATAAATCTTTCCCAGGTTGGGATAAGACCGAAGGGGTAAGAGAGTTTGATGCATTGCCTGATACGGCTAAATCATATATCAAGGCACTTGAAGAGATGATAGGGACAAAGATGGGGATCATCTCCACAAGTCCAGAGCGTGAAGATACAATAATCAGATAAAAGGGGTAGCAATGAGATTAAAACCACAACAAACAGGATATGTAGCAAGTAAGATCGGTATTGATTTGGCAAATGCTCCTTTTATAAAGATGCCTAAGGGTAAAGAGGTTGTTGTTGAAGCAGCAAAGGCAATTATAGATGCTAACCTTGCTAAAGAACATGCACTGGATGAAAAAGTAAAAGATATCTTGGATGAAAACTATGATGAGATAGAGTTTCAACATGCAGACGAGAGACAGCTTTTCTTTATGATCAAAAAAAAGATGGCTCCTGAAGCAGGTGTGATCATGAACTATGATGACAGATATAATGATCTGGCCCACTTGATCTTGGATGAATTATATGAAAATTATCTTGCAGTATATACAGTTAATGAAAATCAAGTGAAAAATGTCATTTTTAAATCTTTTAAAGCATTTGCTGATGCGTATGATGAGATAGACGATATCGTTTATACCAAAATCAGAAATATGGAAAAAGAAGTTATTCCAGGTTCTCAGGATTATGAACTGCTTTATGAAAGATTTTATCAAGAGGAACTTTCTAAAAGAGGTATGTTGTAATGGGAAAAGTATCACTCTATTTTGAAAATGGATTATTGCTTGAAGCGAAAAGTTTTGGTGCTAAAGGTACATCCGTAGGAGAGGTTGTTTTTAATACGTCTCTTACAGGTTACCAAGAGATCGTAACAGATCCTTCGTATGCAGGTCAATTTGTGACATTTACCATGCCTGAGATCGGTAATGTAGGATGTAATGCACAAGATATGGAAAGTAAAGGTGCTCACTGTAAGGGGATCATCGTTCGTACCTATCAGGATAGACCTTCAAACTTCAGATGTGAAGAGACTTTGGCTGTACTTTTAGAAAAAAACGGTGTTTTAGGGATTTGTGACATTGACACAAGATTCATTACTAAAATGCTTCGTGAAGAAGGTGCTATGATGATGGTGGCTTCAACAGAAGTGCATGACAAAGACGAACTAAAAAAAGTGCTAGACGCATCACCGCGTATTGAAGATGTGAACTACATTGAAAAAGTAAGTACTAAAGAAACGTATGTACATACTGAGGCACGTTACAGCACAGATACATTTACGTATGAAACACCAAGCACAACAAAGAAGATCATAGCACTTGACTTTGGTATCAAGAGAAATATCTTAAATGAGTTAACACATGCCGGTATGGAAGTAACGGTTGTTCCCAACTCTATGTCGGCGGAAGATATCCTTGCTAAGGTAGATGCTAAAGAGATCGATGGTGTATTTTTATCAAATGGTCCTGGTGATCCACTCATTTTAAAAGAAGAACAAGAGAAGATCAAAAAGCTTATCGATCGTAAAGTGCCATTATTTGGTATTTGTCTTGGGCACCAGTTACTTTCTATTGCACATGGATATGATACATATAAATTACAGTTTGGACACCATGGCGGAAACCATCCTGTAATGAATGCTATTACCAATACAGTAGAAATTACTGCACAAAACCATAACTATAATGTACCAGACAACATTACTGAAGTAGCAACAGTGACACATACAAACCTCTTTGACAACACAATAGAGGGACTCAAATATAATGACTCTCCAAGTATGTCAGTACAGCATCACCCTGAGGCTAGCCCAGGACCACATGAATCTGCATATATCTTTGGCGAATTTGCCAAAATGCTTTAAGGGCTACAAATGAATATAGCAATTCTATTTGGCGGTTCCAGTTTTGAACATGAGATCAGTATTGTCTCTGCTATAACCATGAAGAAAGTGCTAAAAAAGTCTACACTTTCCTATATTTTTGTAAGTGCAGATAGAAAATTTTATCTCATTGATTCGGATAAAATTAACTCTAAACTTTTTTCATCAGATGAGTACAAAAAATCTAAAGAACTGACATTAAAACAAGGTGGTTTCTCATCAGAAGGTATGTTTGGTTCTAAATCCGTAGATTTTGATGTAGCGCTGAACCTTATTCATGGGCGTGATGGAGAAGATGGAAAAATAGCATCCATGATGGAATTTTTTGATATACCTTTCATCTCTCCACGCATGGAAGCTTCTGCACTTTCGTACAACAAACTCTATACGAAGTTTTTAGCCCAAAGTCTTGGTGTAAAAACAGTAGCTTATGAATATCTGTCAAAAAATGATGAACGAAAGATAGGTATGGATTTTCCTGTTATCATCAAGCCGGTTCGTTTAGGATCAAGTATTGGTGTGAGTATCGTCAAGAAAGCTTCTGAACTGGATTATGCATTGGATGTAGCATTTGAATTTGATACAGATGTCATTGTTGAACCATTTATAGAAGGTGTTAAAGAGTTCAATCAGGCAGGATGTTTTACTTCTGATTGGGAGCTCTCTATTGTAGAAGAACCACATAAAGAAGAGTTTTTAGATTTTGAAAAAAAATACATGGATTTTTCCAGAGATTCTCAAGTGTTGGCTGCGGATATTACAGATGAACTAAAAGCGAAGATCCAAGAGAGTTTTAAAAAGATATATAATACCCTTTTCCAAGGAAGTATTATCCGCTGTGACTTCTTTGTTGTTGAGGGTGAAGTGCTACTCAACGAGATCAACCCTATACCAGGGTCTATGGCAAACTACCTTTTTGAAGATTTTGAAGGCATGGTAGCAAGACTTTCTCAAAACTTGCCAAAAGAAAACAAAATAACGATCGATTACCAATATATCCATTCTATACAAAGTGCTAAAGGCAAAGCATAATTTACTACTATGCTACAATTTGTAGCATAGTAGTTATCTGGTTTATTAAACCTAATCTCCATAAATTATTTAAACTTATATAAAGCTAAAGCATTTCATTTTTCTACACAAATAGTGTTAATTATGTGTTAATTGATTCCTAAACTATACGTTTTTATTACCATTTAAGTGGCATTTGCGTAAAATTAGAGTTATGTTTATTGTAAATATTAACATAATGGAGGGTATATGAAAAAAATTGTGATGTTTGTATTACTATTTTTAACGGTGATACAAGCAGAATCACTCGGCGTAAATGAAAAGTTAGGTGAATATGTTCCACTTGATTTGACATTTATAAATGAAGATGGAAAAAGTAAAACACTTAAAGAGTATATGGACGGGAAACCAACGATAGTTTCTTTGAATTACTTTAGATGTGCAGGTATCTGTACTCCACAACTTCAAGATATGGCAAAAATGTTGTCTAGACTTGATTTAGCTGAAAACACTGACTACAAAGCATTAACGATCAGCTTTGCACAAGATGAGACACCACCTTTAGCAAAAGCGAAAAGAAAAACGCATTTGGAGTCAATGAATAGACCATACGTACAAGATGCATGGCACTTTTTACTAAGTGAGAACAACTCTTCAGCTATATTTGCTGATAAAGTTGGATTTACATATAAGAAAGTAGTGTCAAAAGCAGGTGTGGTTGATTGGATTCATGCTGCCACTTTGATTATCATCTCACCAGAAGGGAAGATCACGCGTTACTTAAATGGTATCGAACAACTTCCTTTTGATGTAAAAATGGCAGTGATGGAGTCAGCACAAGGAAAAGTCGGACCGACCATAGCTAAAACATTACTGTACTGCTTCACCTATGACCCAAAAGGTAAAACATATGTTTTTGCCTGGGAAAAAGTAGCAGCAACGGTAATATTAACGATAACGATCATCTTTTTTATCTGGCTTGTTAAAGCAGGAAGAAGAGATCAAGAAGAACATGAAAACCAAAGGAGAGACTTAGATGAGTAAAACTTATTTCGACGAAACACACTGTGCCATTGGGCACCCTAAAAGTACATTCATGCAGTGGATGCTTACTGTTGACCATAAAAGAATTGGTATTATGTATGCAGCTGTAATGTTTGTATTCTTTTTTGTAGCTGTATTTACAGCATTTGCTATGAGACTGGAACTGTTTGCACCGGGCGGACAGTACATGGATGGAGATACCTTTAACCAGGCCTTTACACTTCACGGTGTAATTATGATCTTCCTATTTATTATCCCAGGGATCCCTGCGATATTTGGAAACATTGTTATGCCACTTATGATCGGTGCGAAAGATGTATCTTTCCCAAGACTTAACTGGTTTACATTCTGGCTCTACATTGCGGGTTGTTGTATTGCACTTGCGTCACTATTTATTGGTGAAGGTGTAGCTGATACAGGTTGGACATTTTATGCACCATACTCTATGAATACAGGAACAAACGTTATTATGGCGCTTGTAGCTGCATTTGTTCTTGGTTTTGCATCTATTCTTACTGGACTTAACTTCCTTGTTACTATCCATAGACTTAGAGCACCAGGTATGACATTCTTTAAAATGCCACTATTTGTATGGGGTATCTATGCAACAGCATGGATCCAACTTCTTGCAACACCAGTTGTTGGTATTACACTTATACTTGCTATTTTAGAAAAGTATTTTGGTATCGGTATCTTTGACCCTGCTAAAGGTGGAGATCCAGTATTGTTCCAACACTTATTCTGGATCTACTCTCACCCGGCGGTTTATCTTATGATTCTTCCAGCGTTTGGTATTATGTCTGAAATCATCCCTACTTTCTCAAGAAAAGAGGTATTTGGATACAGAACGATCGCACTTTCTTCAGCATCAATTGCTGGTATTGGTTACTTGGTATGGGGTCACCACCTCTATACATCAGGTATGTCAGATGTTGCTAAAACAGTATTCTCATTCTTGACTTTCTTTGTTGCTATTCCAACAGGTGTTAAGTTCTATGACTGGGTTGCTACAATGTACCAAGGTAAAATTGTTCTTTCAACGCCTATGATCTGGGCTCTAGGAACGATCATTACATTTGCTATCGGTGGTATCACAGGTATTACGATCACAATGATCGGTCTTGATATTCACTTACAAGATACTTACTATACAGTTGCTCACTTCCATTACGCAATTCTTGGTGGGGTTGTATTCTTGATGTTTGCAGGTATGCACTACTGGTTCCCACTTGTGACAGGTAAAATGTATAACGAAAGAAAAGCAAAAATTGCTTTCTATTTAAATTTTGTTGGATTTAACCTTCTTTGGTTCCCAATGTTCATCGCTGGTTACTACGGTATGCCAAGACGTTACTTTGATTACCTTCCAGAATTTCAGATCTATCATCAGCTATCATTTATTGGTGCAGTGATCT
Organism: Sulfurovum sp.; assembly: GCA_016744875.1. Taxonomy (GTDB): domain Bacteria; phylum Campylobacterota; class Campylobacteria; order Campylobacterales; family Sulfurovaceae; genus Sulfurovum. The sequence goes on along the minus strand of JADGDL010000003.1, from coordinate 21,495 downwards.
TTATTGCTGGTCTTATCTATATGTTCTGGGTATTCTTTAAAGGTTGGACACAAGGTGAAGCAGCTACGCCAAACCCATGGAATGCTACAACACTTGAGTGGCACTTACCAACATCACCACCACCACTAGAGAACCATACAAAAGTTCCTTACGTTGACTTTGATCCATATGAGTATCACCATGGTGAGCCAGTGGTTAAGTTTAATTATGAAACTATGCAAAGGATTGACTAATGGGACACGAGTACGTACCTGAAATCGCGACAGATCGCGAAGGGAACCAACATGTGGTTCAAGGATGGCAAGGTGACTTTTACGGCGGGAAACTAGGTTTCTGGCTGTTCATGCTTACAGAAGTAATGATGTTTGGTGCAATGTTTCTTGCACTGGCATACTACAATACACTTCACCCACAAGACTTTTTAGATGCATCAGCATCTCTAAATAGAGTACTTGGTGGTACAAACACAGTGATACTACTTGTGTCTGCACTTACTATGGGTCTAGGTTTACTTAAAATGAGAGCTGGCGATGTAAAAGGCGCTAAGCTTATGATCTGGGCAACTATCATTTTGGCAGTTGCTTTCTTGGTGATCAAAGGATTTGAGTGGAGAGCAGAATATAATCACGGTATCTTCTTAATGCATGATAAACTATTGCCTGAATCAACTTTACCATTTGGTCAAAAATTATTCTTTGGTCTTTATTTCTCAATGACTGGACTTCATGGAGTTCATATTATTATTGGTATTGGACTTATGCTTTGGTTACTTAAAAGAATCAATGCTGGTAAAGTGAGCACCGAACACCACATTTTACATTTGAACATCGCACTATATTGGGATATCGTACACCTTATTTGGGTATTTGTATTTCCTTATTATTACATGATCGGAGCAGGAGGAGCAACAGGTGGACACTAATACAGTAAATTATCAAGAAGAGAAAAAAGTATATTATAAAGTACTTGTAGGATTATTGTTATTAACAGCTGTTACATTTATACAGCCACATATGTTTATGACAGAGTCAACATTTTTGGCACAAATGCTCATCGCAGTTGTAAAAGCATATTTAATTGTTATGTATTACATGCACTTAAAGGGTGAGAAACTGATTACAGCTATGGTGTGGTTTTCATTAGCACTTGTAACAGTGTTCTTTGTTATTGTAATTGGTATCGATGTTGTCAATTTCCAATTTGGAGCTGAAAGTCACATTACTGCAGCTGCAGAGCACAGTGCGGGAGCAGTTCATGCTACCCCCGCAGCACACTAAGAGAGGTTTTATATATGAAATTAGAAGGATTTAGTTCAAGTGCATCAAGCTTTAACGCAGATATGGATTTTGCGTTTTGGCTGCACGTGTGGGTTTCAGTTGCACTATTTATATCTGTAGTTGGACCTATGTTTTATTTTGCATGGAAATACCGTGCAGATAAAGTTAAAAATGAAGATGTTGGTACGTTAACGCACCATACTACATTAGAATTGGCATGGACGATCATACCTATCATCGCAGTAATGGTTTTCTTTTACTACGGTAATACAACAATGCAAATGTTCAGAACAATGCCGGCAGAGTCACAAAGTATTGTGGTTGATGTTGAAGGTTCTAAATGGAAATGGAAATATCAGTACCCGGCTAACTCAAGTGGATATATTCATAAGATAGGCGGTGTGTATACAAAACCTGTTATGGATGATAAAGGTCAAGTTCTGGAAGAAGGTACCATGGGTATCTCTGCGCTTTACGTACCTGTGAACACAAATATCATCCTAAAGATGACTGCACCGGTTAATGATGTAATTCACGCATACTATGTACCAGCTTTCCGTATGAAAGAAGATGTTGTACCAGGTCGTACAACAAAACAATGGTTTAATGCAAACAAAGTGGGTGAGTATGATGTAGAATGTGCTGAGTACTGTGGTACTGATCACTCTTACATGTATTCTAAGATCGTTGTTATGGAACAAGCTGATTACGATAAGTGGTTTGAAGGTAACACTGAAGATACACCAAAAGGTAACTTCCCTAAAGATGGTGCAGCACTTTATGCACAAAATGGATGTGCTTCATGTCACTCAATTGACACGGATGCTACTTTAGTTGGTCCAACGCTTAAAGGTATTGGAGCGAAATATGACTCTAAGTATCTTGCTGATGCGATCACTAATCCAGATAAAGATGTTCCAGAAGGATTCTACCCAGGTATCATGCCAGCGTTTAATCTTCCAGCAGATGAACTAGATACATTAGTTAAATACATGGAATCAGCTAAATAATGATAAAAGACTTTTTTATTGTTACCAAATTTGTTCTCTCCTTTGCAGTAAGTTTATCTGCACTCTTTGCCTATATTATGGCAAAGGGAGAGATTGGTTTAGATATGTTTCTTGCGACCTTCTCTGTGCTTTTAGTAGCCATGGGTGTTTCAACTCTTAATCAAGTACAAGAGTACAGAGAAGATTCCAAGATGGAAAGAACAAAAAATCGTCCTATTGCAGCTGGTCGTATGTCACCTCGTACTGGTGTTGTTCTATCAGTTGTACTCATCCTCCTCTCTTTTGCATTAATATACTCTCTTTTAGGATTGACAGGTATTAACTTTTTTGCCTTTGCTTTTCTTTGGTACAACCTTATGTACACACCACTCAAAAAGAGATCTGCATTAGCCGTTGTACCGGGTGCTATATTAGGTGTTATCCCCCCTGCCATTGGATGGTTGGTTGCAGGACATACACTCTTTGAGATAGAGTTTATTGCCTTGGCAGTGTATTATTTTATCTGGCAAGTACCGCATTTTTGGTTACTTGTCATGCTTTTTCATGGAGACTACAAAGATGGTGGATACCCAACAGCGATGCGTCTTTTTGGTGAAGGTACATTACAAAGATTGACATTCGTATGGTTAGTGCTCACTATCCAGGCAGGTATATTTTTGGTGTACACTTTTAATGTCTATTCAAATATCACTATAGCGCTTTCCGTAGCAATTGGTATTTGGGCATTTGTTACATCTTTGAAATTGCTCAAAAAAGAGTTTAGACTCACAGATGCACGTTCTATATTCTGGAAAATAAATGCAGCCTTTTTAGGTATCATTGTACTACTTAGTATCGATGAATATGTGAAACATCATCTATAATCCTATTACTAATAGCAGATTCTTCTGCTATTAATCTCCAGTTTATCAAAACCTACTACACTTTCATCAGTATTATTTCAAGGAAACACCATGCAAGAACCACACTACACACTTAAAACAATTTTACAGAGTGTTTATAAAGAGAAAGATCACAAGATTACAAAAAGACTTATCCATAACAATGCATATTTTGGCGGATTAAACAGTAAGTGGATCAAACTTGCATTCATTGTTTTGCCATTTGCCATGTATGCTGCTATCTTTAATCCTGCATCATTTAAAGAGTTGGGTATTGCGCAGGCGATCGTTTTTTATATCATTCTTCTTGTATTTGCTATGCAGATCGTAGTTGCAGCATCGTACTTTAACAATAAAAAAGTAATCAAAACAGCTACAAAAGCTTGGGAGAAGTATTTCCCTGAAGTTGATTTTAAAATGATCATTTCTTCTGGTACTACACCTTATGTTGATTTTAAAAAACACTATGAATCAGCACTTCAGGATGGACTTGAGGGTGATCAATTAAAAAGTAGACTTGATGAAGCCTTTAAGCAGATGGAAGAAGAGAATAGTATTCTTGTAGAGGCAATAAAAAGAAATAAAGAAAAAAAAGAAGGTAAATAGATGTTCAAGATCATAATTTCATTGACAGTGTTGACACTTGGTACACTCACTGCGTCCAATACAAAGGATCTAAAAGTTGCCTGCTATGAAAACAATGCAACAGCATGTTATATGCATGCTGTACCCATGGTCACTGGTGACAATGCAAAAGTACAGGATATAAGAGAAGAGGGCATGAGCTATATGCGCAAAGCCTGTATACTTGGTGAAAATAGAGGTTGTGACAAAATGGGAGCCAACTATTATAAAAATGCAAACTACCATGCTGCCATACCTTACCTTGAAAAATCTTGTGCACGTGGTGTCAAATTTGGCTGTGAAGCGATGGGAACGATCTACCGTGATGGTCATGATGTTAGACAAGATGATGTAAAGTCAAGAGAGTTTTACGAACAAGCCTGTGACTTAAAAAGTGGTGATGCATGTTATAACGTAGCTATCATATATCGTGGTGGTTTTGGTGTGGTGAAAAGTAGGGAAAAAGAAAAAGAGTTTTATAAAAAAGGTTGTGATGCCGGACTTAAAGCAGGATGCATGAGATTCACTGATCTTGACAACGAAGATAAAGGGATAGAGACGGGTATCTGGGCTACTATAAAGTCATGGTTTAAATAAACACTTTCCCCATAAGAAGCTTATTTAGGAGTTTTTTACTCCTAAAAAAATCAGAAAAATTGATGTTAAATCCTTATTTCTGACTCCCCATATTACGTATTAAATAATACTTAAAACCGTAATTTACTAATATAACCTAAAAAAATAGTAATCATTGATATAGATTAAGCTTATGACCTCCAAAATACCTTATAATAATTACTGAATGTTGTAATTTTACAGCATAGAATTTATACAAGGGGGTATGCATGCAATCAAACGCAGCATTGGAATATGATTATTCATTAGCAAAAAAGTTTACTTATCTAACTATTTTGTTTGGATTTTTAGGTATGTTAGTCGGTACAATAATCGCCGCACAAATGGCATTTCCTGAATTAAACTACTTACTAGGTGAGTACGGAACATTCTCAAGACTTAGACCTATACACACAAACACAGTAGTATTTGGATTTACAGTTTCGGGAATTTTCGCAACATGGTTTTATTTAGGGCAAAGAGTACTGAAAGTATCTATAGCAGAATCAAAGTTCTTGATGTTTATCGGGAACCTTCAGTTTTGGCTTTACTTTGTAGGTGCTCTTTTAGCAACAGTTTCTTTACTGTTTGGTATCTCTTCATCTAAAGAGTATGCTCAGTATGAATGGCCGTTTGACTTGGTTGTTGTTGTGATCTGGGTACTTTGGGGTGTTGGTATTATGGGGCTTATCGGTATAAGAAGAGAAAAAGCTCTTTATATCTCTGTATGGTATTATTTGGCATGTTTCCTGGGTATAGCTATGCTTTACCTTTTCAACAACATGGCGATCCCTACGTACTTTGCTACTGAAGGACTAGGAAATATCTTACACTCAGTATCTATGTATGCTGGTACAAATGATGCACTCGTTGAGTGGTGGTATGGACATAATGCGGTTGCATTTGGATTTACTGTACCAATCGTTGGTATGATCTACTACTTCCTCCCAAAAGAATCAGGACAAGCTATCTATTCATATAAGCTTTCTTTACTTTCTTTCTGGGGACTTATGTTCGTTTATCTTTGGGCTGGTTCACACCACCTTCTATGGTCAACAGTTCCAGACTGGATGCAAACAATGGGGTCTGCGTTCTCTGTAGTACTTATCTTGCCATCATGGGGTTCAGCGATTAACATGCTACTTACGATGAAGGGTGAGTGGAATCAGTTAACTGAAAATCCACTGATCAAATTTATGGTACTTGCTTCAACATTCTACATGTTGTCAACTATTGAAGGACCGATTCAAGCGATCAAATCAGTAAATGCAATTGCGCACTTTACAGACTGGATTCCTGGACACGTTCACGATGGTGTACTTGGTTGGGTTGTATTTATGATCATGGCAGCTATATTCCATATGGCTCCACGTATGTTTAAAAGAGAAATTTACTCTAAGAAACTTATGGAATCACAATTCTGGCTCCAAACAACAGCTGTTGTACTTTACTTTACATCTATGTGGATCGCAGGTATCACACAGGGTATGATGTGGAGAGCAGTGGATGAGTATGGTAACTTAATGTACAGCTTTATCGATACGGTAACAGTACTCCATCCATACTATACGATCAGAGCAGTTTCCGGGGTATTGTACCTTGTAGGATTCTTGATGTTCGCATGGAACATATACAAAACGATAACTTCAGGTAGACAACTTACTGAAGAACCACAATTTAAAACGCCTATGGCATAAGGGAGGTAGATATTATGTTTTTTCATTGGTTAGAAAAAAACCCATTCTTTTTCGCTGCGGCGATTTCGATCGTTATCTCATTTGCTGGGCTTATTGAGATCGTTCCAAACTTTGCAAAGGCGGCTAAGCCGCTTATAGGTATGGAACCACGTACAGTACTTGAGCTTGCTGGTAAAAATGTTTACATTAAAGACAACTGTATGTCATGTCACTCACAAATGATCCGTCCATTTAAATCTGAGACAGATCGTTACGGTGACTATTCACTTTCTGGTGAGTATGCGTATGACAGACCATTCCTTTGGGGTTCTAAAAGAACAGGTCCGGACTTGCACCGTATAGGTAATTACAGAACAACTGATTGGCATGAAGCACATATGATGAACCCACCGGCGATCGTGCCAGGTTCTATCATGCCTGCATATAAACACCAGTTTTCAAATCTTGCAGATATAGAAACTGCATATGCAGAAGCAGTAACAGTTAAAAATGCATTCCACACACCATATGGTCCTGAGTTTAAAAGAACCAGAGCGGCTTGGGATGCACATAGACCTAAAGTGCTTAAAGATGCAGCAGCGATTGCAGCAGATATGAAAGACGAAAAAGTTAAAGAAGCAGTAGCGAATGGTGAAGTACCAGAGATCGTTGCACTTATTGCTTACCTTAACTCTTTAAAGTAGTGAGATAAAATGGACATTAGAGACTTACAAGGTTATGCCAGTTTCTTTATGACCATTTTTTTGGTGATCATGCTGTATGGGTATATTTTACACCTGTACAGATCAGAGAAAAAAGGTGAGCGAGATTATGAAAAATACGGGAACATTGCACTTGATGATGAGATCACAAGTACACCCGTAGAAGATAAACCCGCTTCCAAGAGAGAATACAAGGAGGATAATAAATGAATGCATTAATGATAAAAGCGTTGGCATTTGCAGCGATTTTAATAATAGCAACGATTGCAGTGGTTATGAGCTTAGATATCGATATCTTTGCTGACTCGGTCAATGCGATAACAATGGGAGGTGCTGTAGCAATTGCAGTAATCACAGCAGCAGTTTCGGTTAAGTATATTAACCAGATGAAAACAGACGTGGCTTCAGGTGAGCTTGCAGATGAGAACTGGGATGGTATTGGTGAGTATGAAAATGAACTTCCATCAGGTTGGGCATACTCATTTTTAGGGCTCATGATCTGGTCAATGTGGTATGGACTTATCGGTTACCCAGTTGGTGCTTACAGTCAGATAGGTGAGTACAATGAAGAAGTACTTGCATACAATGAAAAGTTTGAAGCAACACATGCGAATGCGGATGCTGCAACACTTAAAGAGATGGGTGAATCTATCTACTTGGTACAATGTTCACAGTGTCATGGTAATACAGGTGATGGGCTTTCAGGTAGAGCACATGACTTTACTGCAAGACTCTCTAAAGAACAGGTTCTTGATGTGATCAAAAACGGTTCAAATGAACTAGGGTACCCTATGGGACAAATGCCTGCAGGTATGGCTTCTGGTGCAGCTGCTGAAGAGATCGCAGTCTATGTTGCCGGTGGTATGAAGGGTGAACAGCCAGGATCATTTGGTGCGTGTACAGCTTGTCATGGTGATGATGGTCTAGGGAATAATGGAATGTCTCCAAATCTTGTAGCATATGATGCAACATTGATGAAAAATACATTACAACATGGTAAAAAAGGTATGATCGGTAAAATGCCATCATTTAAAACACTTATTACACCAGTTCAAGAGAAAGCATTGACTGCATATGTACAGTCATTGTCAAACTAAGGAGTTTAATATGGCAGAAAACACAAAAAGAAGCGTATTCGGATTTCATGGAGTATTTGGGATCTTGATCTCAATAGTAGGACTGCTCGTAATTCTTGTGGGCTTGATGCTCTGGAGTATCATTGCACAAAGACATGCAGTAAAGAACCCTTATGATCCAGCACCGATCAGAGATGTGAATAATCTCAAGATGATCTCAGTGGACAATAAAAACTTTGCATTTCAACCAAAGGATAAATAATGATTAAATATATGGATAAAATATTATTAGCAAGTATGGCTTTTGCAGCTATAGCAGCACTTTATTTGTCATACAATAGAGATCTCCTCTTATACGTAGGATAACAGATGATTAAAGCAATAGTAAGGGCAACCTTGCTTGCTTTATTTCTTCCTCTACTTCTTAACGCTACATTCACACTCAAAAATGACCTTTTAAAACTGGAAGCTGTTCAAATTATCGAAAAGATAGGTACAGAACTTCAAGCTAAAACAGGTATACATGCTTATGTTATCGCAACAAATGAGCACTTTCCCGAGAGATATAATTTAGTAGCACATGTTAAGAAGTATGAAGAAAATTTAAGTAAGCCATACGTATTATTTATCTTTGCACCTTATGCAACGATAACCAAAAAATCTGAAGTACGAGGTAGAATAGGGCTTATTCCTTCTTCCCAGAGTGTGAAAGAAATGTACAATTATGATGACGTCAGAGATGCGGGTATCAATATTGTAGCGATCAAAGACTCTAATACTCCCGAAGATAAATATAATATAGGTATACTACAAACTTATTCGGAACTTGCAGATAATATAGCAACTTCCAAAGGTGTCACTCTGGAAAATACAATTCCAGATGAGATGGGGACTATGGTGATGATACTTAGAGTACTTGTCTACTCAGGTACATTTATATTGCTTTGGCTCTTTGTCTTAAGACCATTTTATATGAGGATGAAACATGGCAAAGAATAATGAAAAAACGTATTGGCCACATATGATTGTGGGCTTCCTGATAGTAGGATTGACACTTTCATACTGGACAGTGAAGTCAGCATCTTCTATGCCTGTACAAGAGTCTAATCAGTACATGTTAAAGTATCAGATGGCAGATATCAATATCAATCAGATCATGGAAAGAAAAGCAGCATTCGACAAAGACTATACAATCACAGTGTCTGATGTTGAAATGATGACGATGACAGACAATATAAACTCGAATCGTCCTCAACCAAATGTTGTAAAACTTTCGCAAGGATTGAATGATTTTACCTATAGAGTTGATACAAAAGAGGGTAAAGCAGTAAACGATGCCAATGTGACATTTTTATTGACACAGCCACATAGTAGAAAAGAAGATAAGCTGTTTGTAAATATCCCCTATAAGGATGGAAAATACCAGATAAAAGGTGTTGATATCCAAAAACCGGGAAGATATACACTGCAGTTCAGGGCAGAAGTAGCAGATACAATGGGTTATTCTGAAGTAGCTGCCTACTTAAAACCCTAATCTTTTAATGACGATCTAGATCGTCATCGAGAAGATCTTACCTTCAGGCTGGTTATTTGCCAGTCTAAGATCAAACGCCATACATACATTTCTTACAAACATACGTGAAGATTCTTTAACGACAAGTCTGTTCTCATAGACCTCTATAAGATCATCCTCTTTCATCTCTTTAAGACGTTCAAGTATTTCAGGCATGCTGTCCAATTTCATCTCATCATTTTTCCATGAAGTTTCAAGGTTACACATGAGATTTAAGATATGTTGACGCACAATAAGATCTTCTTCTGTAAGTAAATGTCCTCTAAAGACAGGTAGCTTACCCTCGTTGACCCTGTTGACATAATCTTCTACACGTTTTTCATTTTGTGCAAATGAATACCATGAATCAGAAATGGAAGACATGCCCAGACCTATCATGAGTTTTGTTTTACCAGGGGTATACCCCATGAAGTTTCTATGCAGTGTTTTGTTCTTCATGGCTTTATAGAGGGAGTCTGTAGGCAAGGAAAAGTGGTCCATACCTATCTCTTCATAGCCTGCTTCAAAAAAGAGTTGTTTACCCAGTTCATAGAGTTCTCTTTTGTACTCATCTTTAGGAAGATCATTTTCATCAAACCCTCTTTGTCCTACACCTTTGATCCATGGTACATGTGCATAAGAGTAGTATGCGATACGGTCTGGTCTGAGTGCAACCGTATTGGCAATGGTTGTTTTTATGTTCTCTTTATTTTGGTGTGGCAGTCCAAAGATAATATCATGTGAGATAGATCCAAAACCTATCTTACGTGACATGTCATTGATCCTGTTGACCGTTTCATAGGTCTGTATACGGTTAATGGCTTTTTGTACTGTCGGGTCATAATCCTGGATCCCAAAAGAGGTACGGTTGAATCCTAGATCAAAGAGCGTTTGCAGTTGATCTTCGGTTGTCTCATTAGGATGTGCTTCAAAAGAGAAATCATAGTTTTCATGACGTGTAGCATGATTTAAAATACCCTCTATCATACGCTTAAGATTTACAGAAGAGAAAAAGGTAGGCGTTCCTCCCCCCAAATGGATCTCTGCAATGGAGGGTTTTTCATCCAAAAGATCGACATAGAGTTTCCACTCTTTAAGTACTGTATCGATGTATTCATCTTCTACAGAGTGCTGTTTTGTGATGTGTTTATGACAGGCACAAAAAGTACATAGACTTTCACAGTAAGGCATATGGATATATAAAGAGATACCCTCAGTGCCATTACTTTCATTAAATGAACGTTTTACGGTCTTTTCCCAGTCACTCTCTTTAATACCTTCTTTATCCCAAAATGGAACAGTAGGGTAAGAAGTGTATCGTGGACCTGGAATGTTGTATTTTTGTATGAGAGCGGAGTTGCCTATATATTGCATTGTTGTCCTTACATATAAGAAGAAATTTATTAATAGGATTATATCTAAAAGGCCATTTAAGAAAAATGATATACGTCAATGTTACTTCTGCTGTGCTATACTTCTTTTATGAATGAACTGCACATATACCCCACTTCAAGAGCTTTGAGAACAGTGAGTAACCAACATAAAGAGCTGAATGGATTTTTACCTACACTTATGCGTATGGATGAGTTTGAACAGCGAGCTATACTGCTTCAAAATACGATGCAAATAGACCCATTACAACGTATATTGCTCTTGCGTGAAGCAGCAAAGTTTGAAGCCTTTGAAGATTTAAAGTTAGACATCTCTTTAGTGAGGTTTTTTACCAAAAGTGATGCGTTGTTTAAATTTTTTGAAGAGTTGGCAGCAGAACAGATAGATTTTGTGACATTGTCTGAAGCAGATGCATATGTAGAGTTTGGTACACATCTAGAGATACTCGAGAGACTTTTAAAAAATTACAAAAAGCTTTTAGATGAGAGAGGCTATACAGACAAAGCATTTATACCAAGCAGTTATAGGCTGAATATTGGGTTTTTGAAAACGTATGAACATATAGAAGTACATCTTGAAGGATATTTGAGTCATTTTGAGCTCGAACTGTTAGAGAATATCTCTAAAGAATCAGCACTAACGATCCATTATAATACTTCGAAGTTCAATAAAAAAATGCAAGAGCGTTTTGAGACAATAGGCATAACATTGAAAAATGATCAACATATTAGTTTTTCAATGACAGACAAAAAAGTCTTCTCAATGAAAAAAAATGAGAGCACAGTTAATGCAAAGGTCTATGCTGTAGAAGAGAGAGAAGAACAGATCGCAGTCGCTTTTGCAAAGATAGAAGAGATGGTGATCTCAGGCTTGCAAGCAGAAGAGATCGTACTGATACTTCCAGATGAGAGTTTTAAAGAGCATTTTACGCTTTTTGACAGACACAATAACCTTAACTTTGCGATGGGGTATGACTATAGTAATGGACGTATCTATAAATCATTGGAGGCGTTGTACAGGTACTGGCAAAGTTTTGATGAGGAGAGTAAAAAACTGCTTGAACGTTATGGTTTTAACTTTGAAGAGGTAGAAAAGTTAACTGCAGGTAAAAAAATAAAAGTGGACAGGTTTTTTACTTGTATTGACGGGTTGGGACTACATGACAGTCCTTTGTTAAACGGAGAGAAAAAAGAAAAGTTCAATGAACGGGTGTATGAGAAATATCTGCATTTTATCAAAGTGTTGGAAATGGAAGAACTGGGTTTAAAAGAGTGGCTCTTTTTATGGTTAAAGTCACTTTCAAAAGTAACGATGGATGATGTACGTGGTGGAAAGATCACTGTGATGGGTGTGCTTGAAACCAGAGGTGTGTATTTTGAGGGGGTTGTCATCGTAGATTTTAATGAAGGAGTCGTACCGGCTACTTCCAGTAAAGACCAGTTCCTAAACTCTAGTGTACGGGCTTTTGCTAATCTGCCAACCAAAAATGACAGGGAAGCACTGCAGAAGCAGTACTATAAACGTTTACTCGAACAAGCTTCTCAAGCAGTGATCCTTTATAGTAGTTCAGACAATAAGTTACCCTCAAAGTTTCTCTATGAACTCGGTCTGTCAAAAGCAGAGCAGACACAGGCACAGTTTGATCTTCTCTATGCACAACCTTCACAACTTAAAAGTGAAAAAGATCCACATGTAGAGAATTTTAATGCACAAGATATCACGTGGTCAGCCTCACGACTTAAAACCTATTTGGAATGTAAGCGAAAATACTACTACCGTTACATACAGAGGATACAGGCAAAAGAAGAGGATGAACTCAATGAGGGGTCTTTTTTACATACAGTGCTTGAACGGATACATGAGAAAAATGATCACTATACCTCAAGTAATGCATTAGAACTAGCTATACATAAACAATTAGATGCACTTCTGCCGTTTGATGATGCTAAAACTGCTTATAGGAAGTTGCTTTGGAAAGAGAAGCTAAAAGGGTATATAGAGACACAAGTAGCACATTTTGGGGTAGAGTGGAAAGTGATACACCGAGAAAAGGAGTTTACTTCTCAGATAGGAGGACTAAACTTCAAAGGACGCATTGACCGCATAGATCAAAATGCTACAGATACTTTGGTGTTGGATTATAAAAGCGGAAATGTGGAGAAAGAACCCAAAAAACTAAATCCCGAGAAGATCATAGATTTTCAAATGAGCATCTATTTACAACTATTGGCAGGTAAATATCAAAATATCTCTTTGGCTTTTTTAAAGATACTCGATGGAGGAGCAATGCAGGAAGTGACACTGCTTGAAGAGAGAAATGCACTTTTGGAGGAGCATATAGACACGCTAAAACAAACCAAAAGTTTTGTGGCTGAAAAATGTGAAGATCTGCAAAAGTGTAAGTGGTGTGAGTTTACTTTAATCTGTGGAAGAGGAGAGTACTTATGAATTTTAAAGAACATTTAGCCTACTCCGCTTCAGCAGGATCCGGAAAAACCTTTGCACTCTCAGTCCGTTACATATCATTGCTTTTTATGGGAGAGTCTCCTAACAGTATACTTGCTGCAACATTCACCAACAAAGCAGCAGCAGAGATGAGACAAAGGGTGGTAGACTCTTTACGAAATCTGGAAGAGAATGAAGCATTTTTAGATGCTATTTGTGTACAGACTGGGTTCAACAGAGAAGAGTTGTCTGTAAAACAGCCAGAAATATTGGCTCGATTTTTGGCTTCCAGTTCTTACATAGTGACACTTGACAGTTTTTTCTCCGGTATTTTACGTTCAGCCTCTTTGGAATTGGGACTTGAACCTGACTTTGTAACAAAAACAGAAGGTGAAGATGCGTTAGAGAAACATTTTTTAGATGAGGTATATGCTGAAGGATTACTCTCTAACTTGGTGAAGTTGGCTATGGATATAGAAGATAAACGTTTTGGGAAGATCTTTGATCTGATGCAGAACTTTTACAAAGTTGATCCTTTACTTCCTAAACAAGAAGAAAAATCACTCTCTTTAATAAAACAGGAAGAGGTATGTGAAGTTTTACGTCTCCAGATGATAAAAGCACTAGAAAATGCCAGTGCTGCAGCACGCTGCATGAAACAGTTTGAGACAAGTAATGTAAAAGCACTTTTTGGAAAGTCGCTGTTTGAAAAAGAGACGCTGGGGGACCATTCCTGGTTTAGTAAAGTAGCAAACAGTGAGATAGAGGATTTGTATGAGAGACTTAAACAAGCGTTAGCACTTTGGGCAAAAATAAGAGAAGAGATGGTTTTACATAATCTTTTTCAAATCTATGATTACTATAAAAATGCTACGATCACCAATGCTAAAACCTCAGGAGTATTGACTTTTGATGACCTGACCTACTTTACCTACAGACTTTTACATGAGAGCATGAGCAAAGAGTTCCTGTATTTTAAAATAGATGCAAAGTTCAAACATATACTGCTTGATGAATTTCAAGATACCTCTACATTGCAGTTCTTGTTACTTCAACCACTGATAGATGAGATTTTTGCTGGACATGGACAGAGTGAATTCAAAAGCTTTTTTTATGTGGGAGATACGAAACAATCACTCTACCGTTTTCGTGGTGGGGTAGAAGAGTTGTTTGACAAAGTAGCAGAAAACTATGGTGTAGATATCTTACCTATGGATACAAACTACAGAAGCTCTAAAAATGTGGTGGAGCAAGTCAATTTCTGGTTTGCAAAAACGATGGAAGGATATACTGCGCAAAAGAGTAGAGTCGGTGCACCTGAAGGGTATGTAGAGGTGTTAGAATCTGACGAACTCATAAATGAGGCAGTGACACAAGCAAAACGACTTTTAGAGTTGGGTGTACCTGTCGATGAGATCGCTTTTTTGGTACATACCAATAAAGATGGACAGAGTCTGCAGGAAGCTTGTGAGCATGAAGGTATACATACGCTTTTAAAAACTTCTTCTTCACTAAAAAATATCCCTAAAATAGCTGCTTTGGTTGCGATGTGCGAATATCTGTTTTTTGGTGAAAAGATAGATGCACAGGCCATGCTTCTTAAAGTGAATAAAATATTAGAAGAAGTAGATATCACATGGTTCTCTGCATTTATGTCTCCTTTACAGGTTTTAGACAGACTGGTACGGGAGTTTGGGTATTTTGATGATGACTTGAACGTGCTTAAGCTTTTGGAATTTGCTTCTGCCTTGTCTGACATTCCAACATTTGTAGAAGAGTTTAAAAGCTCGAGCATCGCTGTGGCATCCAATTCTGTGCATGGTGCGAAGATCATGACTGTACATGGCTCCAAAGGTTTGGAATTTGAGTATGTGATACTCTTAGACAAATTGACACGTAAAAACGCTGACAAGTCTGCACTTATCTATCACTATAATGACAATCTTTATATAGATAAAATTCTTTATAGAACCAAAGGCAGAGAAAACTTTGATGAAGTATATGCCAAGATCATGGAAGAGAGAAAAGCTTCTGCGTTAAAAGACAGTAAAAATGTACTGTATGTGGCACTTACACGTGCAGTCGATGGTTTGATAGTGATACGAAAAGCTAAAGAGTCTGTTTTTGATGAGATAGGGTTGGAGACAATGTCTATTGGTACATTAGATGTGGAACATTTAGAATCCCACATTGAAGAAGAGATCAATGAGAAAGCTATTGTCCTTTCCCATTATGGGACACAAGAAACTTTAACGCTGGATGAGGAAGAAGAGAAAGATTATGAAGCCATCCTTTTTGGTACGGCTTTACATTATGCTTTAGAGATGTTAGGTACGTTTGATGCATTGAGTTTGTCCAATGCTATGATATCGATGAACAATAAATATGGCCAACAACTCAGTCCTGAAAGTATTGACGAGATAGAGCAACGCATTAGAGCACTCATAGAAAACAAAACATTTCAGTCTTTACTCCAAGGTGCAATAGTGCGTAAAGAACAATCACTGAGTTTTGAGGGTGAACTCAAACAGATAGATCTTCTTTTGGAGTATGAAGATCATAATTTGGTTGTTGATTATAAGAGTTCCAAAAAATATGCAGTGAAACATCAAAATCAAGTTGGGTATTATAAAAAAGCTATCGAAAATATTACAGGAAAAAGAACAGAAGGAATGGTTGTTTATCTTTTAAAAGAGGGAATTGAGCGTATAACCTTAAGTTAAACTTAATTTAAATAAATTTTAAGGTTAACTGGGTATTATTCCTCCACAAAAGAGCGAAGGCTCTCATTTTAACAAGGATTCAACATGAAATTAACATCAGTTCTTAAACCTGCTGACGTAACACGTGACTGGGTTTTGATCGATGCAGAAGGTAAAACTTTTGGTCGTATCTTAACTGAAGTAGCAACACTTCTTAGAGGTAAACACAAGCCATCATTTACACCAAACGTAGACTGTGGTGATTACGTAGTGATCATTAACGCTGAAAAAGCAAAATTCTCAGGTGCTAAACTAGAGCAAAAAGAGTACTTTACTCACTCAGGTTACTTTGGTTCAACTAAAAGTAAAAAACTTGACGATATGCTAGAAAACCACACTGAAAAACTTTTCAGATTGGCTGTAAGAGGTATGCTTCCAAAGACTACACTTGGTAGAGCAATGCTTAAAAAACTTAAAGTATATGCAGGTGCAGAGCACCCACATACTGCACAAATTAATAAGGAAGCGTAATCATGGCAACTATTTATGCAACAGGAAAAAGAAAAGCGGCTATCGCTAAAGTTTGGTTGACTCCAGGTAACGGTGAAATGCTTATCAACGGTAAAACACTTGACCAATGGTTAGGTGGACATGAAACACTTAAAATGAAAGTAAGACTTCCACTTGAAGCTACTAAGCAATTAGAGTCTATGAACGTTAGAGCAACTACACTTGGTGGTGGTTATTCAGCGCAAGCAGATGCACTTAAGCATGGTATCACTAAAGCTCTTGTTGAGTTTGAACCATCTTTCAGAGCGATCCTTAAGCCTATGGGTCTTCTTACTCGTGACTCTAGAGTTGTTGAGCGTAAGAAACCAGGTAAGAAAAAAGCGAGAAGATCTCCACAGTTCTCAAAAAGATAGTCGATACCTTTCGACTTCTTTTTCCAAGATTTATTCTTGGTGCAAATTTGCAAGGTTTTTCCTTGCAAATTTATTTACATCCTTCAATTATCATTTCCAATTAACAATACTAAAACACACTAAAATTTCCCGTTACATTTTTTGTATAGTTTTCATTATAAAACTTCCTATATAGAACATTTTATGGTCCGTAAACGTTGCTATAGCGATAAACGTTATAAAATATGCTATTTTTGGATATATAGAACATTCAATTTTTGTTAGTATAATAGTATATCAACTATCTGTGGGAGATATGAGTTATTATTCCCACAAACATCAACAGAATAATTATAAATAGGAGATTTTATGAAAAATACACGTATAAAAAGTTTTCTCTTCGCGGGATTGTTCTTGTTAGGCAGTAGTCAGTTTTTAAAGGCTGATGATTTAGCACAAGCTAACAATCCTTTGGCTAATTTCACAGCTTTCAATATTCACGACTATGCCATGGGTGAATTCACAGGTCCGGGAGATTTAACTGCCAATACGGCATGGTTACGTTATGCTCAACCCTTTAGTGTAGGTGAGAGTAACTGGTTGCTGCGTGCTTCACTACCTATTAACACTTTCCCGGTGAATGTTAACAACAGTCACAAGAGTGGTGTGGGTGATTTCAACATTTTTGCTGCTTATATGATCGATGTGGGTAACCCTTCCGTCAGTTTTGGTGTGGGACCACAACTCACATTAGATACGGCAACAGATGATGTATTGGGAGGTGGAAAGAATACAGCTGGTTTGGCAAATGTTCTTTTTAATGCGGAGTCTCCAACTTTTCAATATGGTTATTTACTGATCTGGCAAGCAAGTTTTTCTGGTGATGATAATCGTGATGATGTGAATTCAGGAGCATTTCAACCATTTGCTATGTATCAACTTGGCGGTGGTACTTATTTACGATCAACGGGGATCATGGTATATGACTTTGAACATGATACCTATACCGTTCCATTGGGTCTTGGTATCGGACAGGTTATACCCACAGACGATATAGTTTACAATGTCTTTATAGAACCCCAGTACTCCATAGCAAACAAGGGAGATGGTTGGGCTGAATGGCAAGTGTTTATAGGTTTCAATATGCAGTTTAAAAAGTAATTTAAACACATTTTATCACGATATTTTAGTATTAAGAGTATATCAAAAATGTTTTATTTTATAAGGTTTTCTATCTTGTTTTTTACTTCAAAAGTTTGTAGAGTATTCCATTGGAAGTGACAACTTATTGTATACGCTCCCTCAAGGAGAAATTAGTGTGTACGAATATTTAATAAAGTAATAAATAATTTGCTAAAAAGAGTAAAAGCAGTTTTCCAGTTAAAATGACTACTGTTCCAAGTATATTACCTATTTGACAGGAAGTACACTGTTTATATTGTTTCCCCTCATGCTGAGCATATAAAAAATAAATGATGATCAAGGCAACGAGTGTCAGCATAAGATAGTTCTCTACTGTTTTAAGGGTCTGTGCTATCTCAGTATCAACAAAAAAGCTTAGCAGTAAGCCAATCACACCCGCAATAAATCCATATTTGATGAAGTTAAGTATTCTGTCCCTTTTAAATACAGTAGGGCAGGCATTATGATCAATATCATCTGTTCCAAACTCAAGTTTATTATCAAAGAGGTTTTTTTCTTCTTCATTCATTCTCACTCTAAAGTTTGCACCAAGTAAATAATCTGTTTTTCTTTGAATAGTTATAGCTAGATCATCTTCGGCAGACAGAAACTGCTGGTTACCTTCTCTATCTTCGTACATGAGCTTGATTTTTTCATATCGTTTTGTTTTTGCACTTAAGCCTGGAAAATATGCTGTAGATTCAACAGGAGTGACAGACCCTTCTCTTTTTATGATCACCGGGTTTATTATTTCCACAAACTGATCTTCATCTTGTTTGATAACAATCACAGAAAGAGGGGAACCTATTTGAAATGCGGCAAGAGCATTGAGGTCATTGGCGACTATAGTGTCTTTTAAATCTTGGATGATCGCTAGTAGGGTATTATCAAAATGGCGTACATTCCCGCCAAACTCTAAACTCATTACTGTAGGGTATTGTATAATTTTTTTTATCATTTTTTCTCTTTAAAACGCTTATGCTATGTTTAGGTATCTTGATAGGGTAAAAATAGGATAAACGTTATGGTATGTGTACCTTAGAAGATCTAAGGTACATTGGGAGTATTAGTGGCTTTTGCTTACAACAACTAACATTTTAAGGTTGATCGCTATAAATCTGATGAATTGCCAAATAATATTTGTTCTCATTCCTCTTGCGAATTTTCCAGGAATCATTGTTAAGCTAAAATGTTCATGTTTTGCAAAGTTTACTTCTTCTGGTCTCATATTAATCCTTTTTATTATTTTATTATAGCCAAGTAAAAATATTTTACTGACTGTTTTTATGAAGTTTCGGAAAGAAACTTCAACATCTACCTCTGGCTAGATTATTCTGGAATTAAAGTCCAACCTGGCTTGAGCTTTGCTTTATAGATGAACATATGGTGTAAGATATGCTTGATCCAGTGACCTGCAAGACCGATTTCTCCAAAGGTATAATCTGTATCACGACCTGTACCTGGGTACTTGTCAAAGTCAGGAACTACAGGATATACAGTCATAGCTGCTGCATTACCTGTGAATATACCTTTACCTGCAGATGCCACACATGCTGCACCCATTTCTGCCATAGAAGCTTCATGAAGCTGTGCATTTTCCCCATTCTTGATCATATCACATACCGAGTGAGCAACCGCTTTACCGGTTATACCTGCAGGCATACCTGTTCTTGGTGGAGTAGGGTTGATCGGCGTACCGTTCACTGAAGTCGCAGGTTTAGAGATAAGGTGTGGAGGTGCAAAAGCGATACCACATGCAAAGATATTGCTAAATGATGGGTTTTGATATGTCCTTGGCCAGTCAGACGCTTGCCAGTTCTCATAGGCACCTGCATCATACTTCGCATCTACTTTCATAAATCCGTTTGGCGCAAAGAGTGTATCGGTCATGTCTGATCCATCTTTGTCATAAGCTTTAATGCCTACACCTCCAAATGGTGGGATAAGCATAGAAAAGTCAAATTCCTCTTCACCCATTGTACCATCAAGAAGCTCATAATGGATCTTACCTTCTTCTACTTTGTTAACATGTGCTCCGATGATCCAATCAACATTTCTTTCTGCATAAAGTGACTCAGCAAAAAGTTTAGAACTTACAACGTAACCTCCAACTTTCATATGAAGTCCACCCATACCAAAGTCACCAAGGAAAGCTTCATTAGAGATCCACTTGATGTCCAACATGTCTCTCACACCCGCTTTTTTAGCTTCGTGTTCAATGTTAAAGATGTATTCAAATGCAGCACCTTGACACGTACACATACCGTGACCTGTACCTACAAGAATCTTTTGTCTTTCACCTTTTTTGGCTTTTTCAAAGAGTTGTTGAAGCTCAAGGTTTGCATGTACTGCATGGTCAGCTGTACATACAGAAACAGTGTTTTTCCCTAGTTCACCTTTACCATTACCAAGCCCCTCTGTTGCATCAAAGTTCAGTTTAGGACCTGTTGCATTTATAAGGTAGTCATATGTCAACTCTTCAGTTTGACCTTTATCACCCTCTTTGGTAGACTCTATAATGATAAAAGATTGATCTGCGTCAGCTTTACCATTTGGATGAATTGAAACAGCCTTAGCCTGCTTATAATCGATCCCTGCTTTTTCATATACAGGTGCGAGAGGAAATACAACCTCTTTTTTCGTCATTTCTCCAACACCTACCCAGATATTAGATGGAATCCAGTTCCACTGTGAGTTTGGAGTAACCACTACTACTTCGTGATCATCCCCTAACCATTTTTTTGCAAATGTAGCGGCAGTATGTCCTGAAACACCACCACCCATTACTATTAATCGTGCCATAAAAACTCCTTTAATTTTAGTCTATATTCATTGTAAGGTATATTGTTTAAATAAGAATTAAAATCATAAAAATTTATATAAAATATCATTAAAACTTATTATTGATGTGTAATCACTATGATTTTAACGTCATATATAAGAAGCGTTTATATCAGTTTGATTGATTTTATTCAGATAATATCTCTCTGCTTTACTTAAAATCACTATGCTATTTCCACTCGTCCCTATTTATATGGTATTAAAAATCACACTAATTCTTTACTGATCATTATGCTTTTAATGCCCAAGGATAGTATGTTTTAAGTGAATTATGTATTCTAAAAATCTTTTAAATACATATAATAAAAAAGAATTAACATTTTTATCAGAAAAATTGATTTATATCAAATAGTAAGTAAGATTTTTATTATATACTTAGCTATAACTTTTTCTTCTATTTGGAAATTCAGTTATATGGAGGCGAGTTTATTAAAAACTTTTATATTTAGTATAAAATATAAGGAGGGAATGTGAAAAAAAATAATACGTTTAAGAAAATAGCAATACTAACATTTATAGCTGCTTTTATCTTTTTTGTATATATGGCATATATTGCCAAAGCTTGGTCGTATTTGTCAACAGATCCTAAAGCATGTAT
>JADGDL010000039.1 GCA_016744875.1 Sulfurovum sp. | reverse complement strand
ATTCTCTGCAGGTACTGCAACAGGTGTTATTATGGCTAAGATCATGAATAAGTATTCTAAAGAGCCTATCAATCCTCTTATTGGTGCAGCAGGTGTTTCTGCAGTACCGATGTCAGCAAGGGTTGTCTCAAAAGTTGGGTCTGAAGAAAAACCAGGAAACATTCTACTCATGCATGCCATGGGTCCAAATGTGGCAGGGGTCATTGGTTCCGCAGTTGCAGCAGGTGTGTTGCTGTCAATTTTCAAATAATATTAAGGGCAAGGTGATACAATCACCTTGCCCTTTTTTCGTTTAGAGTATACATCAAAAAATAGTGTTTTTTTGATGTATGCTTTAGCATATAAATTAATTATTTACAAAGAGGATACCATGAGTACCAGAACGCCCAACGGACTTGATAAACTGGGATTAAAAGACATCGGAGATGTATATTATAATTTGAGTTATGACGAGTTGCAAGAGCATGAAGTAAATGCTGGAGAATGTAAGATATCTACGACAGGTACCGCTATGTGTGATACCGGTATTTTTACAGGACGTAGCCCTAAAGACAAATATTTTGTAGATCAGGCACCATCTAACGAGCATATTGCCTGGGGTGATGTTAACCGTAAAATCGATAAGAAGATATATGATGAACTTCTTGATCTGACATTAACACAACTCTCTGGTAAAAATATATATGTAACTGATGTGTATGCAGGTGCTTCAGCAGCGAGTAAGCGTTCAGTACGCTTCATCTCTGAAGTAGCATGGCAGGCACACTTTGTAAAAAATATGTTCATTCGTCCAACAACAGCAGAATTAGAAAGATTTGAGCCTGACTTTACTGTGTACAATGCATGTAAAACTGTAAACGAAAAGTACAAAGAACACGGAATGAACTCTGATGTATATGTACTCTTTAATGTTGAAGAGAACACGTCTATCATTGGTGGTACGTGGTATGGTGGGGAGATGAAAAAAGGTATCTTCTCTATGATGAACTATTGGTTACCTCTAGAAGGTAAACTTTCTATGCACTGTTCTGCAAATGTAGGTAAAGATGAGGACGTATGTCTTTTCTTCGGACTTTCGGGTACGGGTAAAACGACGCTTTCTACAGACCCTAAACGTGCACTTATCGGTGATGATGAACATGGTTGGGATGACCACGGTGTCTTTAACTTTGAGGGTGGTTGTTATGCAAAAGTGATCAACCTTGATCATAAGTCTGAACCAGAGATCTATGGTGCCATTGTAAAGAATGCGCTTTTAGAAAATGTTGTTTCTGATGATAATGGTGTAGTAGATTATGAAGATGGGTCAAAAACTGAAAATACACGTGTTTCTTACCCTATAGAACATATTGCTAACCATAAAAAAGACTTGCAGGCAGGTCACCCAAATAATATCATCTTCCTTTCAGCAGATGCGTTTGGTGTATTGCCTCCTGTATCTAAGCTTACCAAAGAGCAGGCAATGTACTACTTCCTCTCTGGGTATACAGCAAAAGTGGCTGGTACAGAAAGAGGTATTACTGAGCCGGTTGCTACGTTCTCAGCATGTTTTGGTGAGGCATTCTTACCATTACACCCAACTGCTTACGCTAAACTTCTTGGTGAGAAGATAGATAAATATGGTGTAAATGTTTACTTGGTAAATACAGGCTGGACAGGTGGTCCGTATGGTACAGGTAAACGTATGAGTATTAAAGATACAAGAGCGTGTATTGATGGTATTTTAAATGGTTCTATTAATGATGCTGAATTTGATACATTGCCACTCTTTAATCTTCAAATACCTAAGACACTTGAGGGTGTAAGAGACAATGCTATCCTTAACCCAAGAGGTACATGGAACGATAAAGACGAGTATGATGCTATGCTTACAAAGCTTGCAGGTATGTTCCAGGAAAATTTCCATCGTTATGATGATAATGGTGGTGAATTCGATTACGCATCAGCAGGTCCACAACTTTAAAAACCTTACTCACACAATAAAATTGTGTGAGTACTTCTAAATCTAATTCTCTTATATACTCTTATCTAAATAATATTTACTTGTAAAAGTCATATGATCACATATCACATCTAAATAGAGAACTCTAATGTATAAGATAGTGAATCAATATATATAAAAAAATTCATATATAATTAACGTTGTAATCGTATAATCCATACGCTAAAAATTAAGGAATTATTTATCATGAAAAAAACGTTATTATTTATATCTGTTGCCAGTTGTATGCTATTTGCATCAACAGGAGAAGTACTGACCAAAACAAAATGTGCAACATGTCACATGTTAACAACCCCTACACCTGCTATGATACCTACTATGACAGCACCCGCAATGGATGCCGTCATGTTTCATATCAACTTAAGTATGAGTGACAAAGAAGAGATAAAAGCATTCATTATGGACTATGCTGTGAATCCAAAAGCATCTAAGTCTGTATGTGAGTCAAATAAGGTTCGACAATTTGGTGTGATGCCTTCGCTTAAGGATAAAGTGTCCCAGGAAGATCTATCTGTCATTGCAGATCATATGATGGAGAATTTCCCAACCCCTGAGTTTGTTGTCATGATAAAAGAGATGCAAACAAACGGAAAGATGAATGCTCTGATCAACTCACCATTTCTTATAAACAGTGATGCCTTACCCCATATGACAAAAGTGCTTATAGAAAATTGGGACAAAGGTACCCTTGCGTTAAGTGCAGAACAAAAAGAGAAACTACTGCTTGTCAGAAAAGAAACTATGACAGGGGTCAAAAACATTAAAAAGCAGGTCAAGGTATTAGAATCAGAGATCATTGAAACTGTTGTAGATGGTGAAGATGTAAAAAGTGTCAACAGTAAGATAGATGAAGTGGCTAAACTGAAAGCAGAAGCGACAAAAGCACACTTGAAATGTATAGTAGATACGATTGAAATTCTGAACGATGAACAAATGGAACTTTTATTTCCATTTTGGGATTCGTGATCAAAGAGAATAGAAGAGGGAAGTAATCTATTTACATCCCAGATACTTGAAAATTGTATAATTTTTAGAAGCAGTTATGGAATTTTTAAATATTCTTTTAACACTTAGCTAACACTTGTTATTTTATAATTTGGACAAATAAAATAATGAAAAAGGAGAAATAATGAAAAAAAGTTCTATAGTATTAAGTATGACAGTAGCATCGCTATTGATGGTTGGTTGTGGAGGAGGAAGTTCTTCAGAACCAACATCAACAGGCAGTGCAACATTATCTGGAACAGTCCCAGGTACACTTATCGAGGCATTTTGTGACAATGGGTATTATGTAAAAGTTGCTTCAACGCAAAATGGTACAAGTCAACACCCTTTTGAAATTGAAGTTCCTACAAATACAAATTGTAGATTGGTTATGACAACCAATGAAAATGATCCGGCAAATCGGATCATTACACCGATAGGTTTTACGAATGGTTCAACTATTGTACTTACCCAAGATATTAATTTGGGTCATATCCCACTTGAAATAGAGTATGAAAATGCAGATGATAAAGATGGTGATCATGTTGTTGATACAGAACTAATAGTAGATCCGAACGGTGCAAGTACAAATGATGAGTATGTGCATGATGATAATCACAACGATCTTGTTGATAACTATGATGATGACGATGATGATAATATTGTCAATGCCTATGAAGATTATGATGATGATGGCATAGAAAATATTCATGATGATGACGATGATGATTATCATGATGATAGCCATGATAATGACAGTAGCGATGATGACAGCAATGATGATGATTCTCATGACGATGACAGCAATGATGATGATTCTTATGATGACGACAATGATGATGACCATGACGATGACCATGATAGTGAAGAAGATGAAGAAGACGACGAAGATAATTCATAACCTAAATATATATCCTTATCACTTTCCTAAGCGCAGATGGAATTTCACCATCTATGCGCTTCCCCCCTCATAAAACGATAGCTTCCAAATAACACTTCGCTAACACTATAACCGTTACAATAAGCACAGGAAAGTGTTTGTCATACTAAATTTTTTTATGGAGATAGTTTGTTTACGGATAAACAATCGTTGTTGTTTGTGTATATGTATCATACCTATTTGCACAGCATCTAATTAACTATGTATAAAAGTGGTTAAAAATAAAAATACTACTGTTACCCGTATTATTTATGTTTTTATTGACATGGAGTGCTTATGTAGTGATGATGAAGTAAGCTATATCTTAAAAATAGCTAACAAATCGCTAATACTTTGATTACAGATAGGTAACACTATTCACGATACACTACTTTTATACCAAATAAAAAAGGACAGATTATGAATAAAATATCATGGAAACTATCAGCTTTAGTATCTACACTGCTGTTAGGTGGAACATTGACTGTATATGCTTCTGATAGGGAAAGAGATTCTGAAATATTTAGTGTTTATAACGAATATTATGAATATGAAGAAGAAAAAAAAGAAGATCAAGAAGATGAGGATGAAAAAGATGAAGAGGACGAGAAGGATGAGGATGAGGATGAAAAAGATGAAGATGAAGATGAATCCAATGCAGATATAGTTCTACCTACTGCTTACACAGCAAATGCAGGGAGACTTTTAGGTTCACAATGTGCACAGTGTCATGGAACAAATGGTGTATCTACAAATTCATGGGACTCTATTGCAGGAGAAGATAACCTTGAAGATGAGATCTACGAAGATGACGAACCGATCATGAGTGCACAGGCACACGGATATACCAGTGAAGAGATAATTCTTATCGGCGACTGGCTAAAAACACTTAAAAATAACGACTGAAAGGATAACAAATGAAAAATAATGGTTTAAATTCAAGACGTAACTTTATGAAGTTTATAGGAGCAAGCTCACTGTGTGCCATCACTCCAGGTATGGCAGAAGAGACAGATATACCGCATATCGTAGTAGTAGGAGGCGGCTTTTCAGGAGCAACTTGTGCAAAACATCTAAAGATGTGGGGTGGAAACAGTGTCAATGTCACTATCATAGAGGCAAATTCAATATATGTATCGCCTATATTAAGCAATCTAGTACTTAATGGTCAAAAAACAACGACTGATCTTTCATTTGCCTATGGAGATCTGCAAACCAAATATGGTATTAACATGATTCATCATTTCGTAAGCAGTGTGGATAAAACTAATCAAACAGTCATTCTTGACAATGGTGAGAATCTTAAATATGATAAGCTGGTGTTAGCATCGGGTATTGATTTTATCACGGTGAATGATTATGACATCAAAAAAGTACCTCATGCATGGAAAGCGGGGGAGCAGATAAATATTCTTAAAGCACAAATAGATGCAATGGTTGATGGTGATGACTTTACAATGAGCATTCCTGCAGCACCTTACCGTTGTCCCCCTGGACCTTATGAGAGAGCTTGTGTTGTTGCTGACTACCTTAAAAATGTTAAAGGTTTTACTAACAGTACAGTCACGGTTTTAGATGCAAACCAAAATATTATTGTAGAAGCAGATACTTTTGGTGCTAAATTTGATGCGTATGGCGTAGATTATAAATCAAGTATAACAGTTACAAATGTAGATGATACTTCCAAAACATTGACATATAAAGAAAACGATGTATCAAAAATGATAAGCTCAACAGTGTTAAATGTCATACCAAATCAAAAAGCAGCACCTATTATTTTTACTGCAGGTGTAAACACTGGTAATTGGGCACCTATCAATCCATTGAGTTATGAGTCAGTCATGGCAAGTGGCATATATATAATAGGGGATTCACAAGGTACGGGACAACCAAAGGCAGGACACATAGGCAACTCTGAAGCAAAAATATGTGCAGATGCTATTTTAAGAACACTTAAAGGTATTGCTTTATATCCTTCCCCTAAAACCAACTCAGCTTGTTATAGCCCAACTTCAACAACAGAAGCATCATGGCTCTCTGCAGTCTTTAAATATGACTCAACAAATCAAAGTATGGTACTTGCTAATATAGAAGCAGGTCCTTCAGATACTCGTAACTACAATAAAATGTTTTTGTGGGCAGAAAATCTTTTTTCTGATACATTTGCTTAATTTATGTGTGACTAATTCTCCGATCAATGATCGGAGTAAAAAAATTTTTCATGTTTTCTGTTTCAAAAGTAAATGAAGACTATCGTATGCGTACACCCAATGACTTTATCTATTTCTATACTATTATTACTCTTTATGGTAGAATATTGTGGAACACAAAGGAAATAAAATTAAATGAGATTACTGCTACTCGAAGATAATCATATACTCTCTGAAACACTGCATCTCTTTCTTTCCAAAGAAGGTTATGAAGTAGATGTTGCTTTAAGTATCAAAGAGGCAGAAGATCTGACATTTGAAAATAAGTATGATCTTTATCTTCTAGATATCAATCTTCCTCAGGGAAGTGGACTTGATCTGCTTGGATCACTTCGATATGCTGAAGACACTACACCTACGATTTTTATTACTGCATTGACAGATATGGGATCAATGGCTGAAGGTTTTAAGTTGGGAGCTATTGACTACATCAAAAAACCTTTTGATCCTGAAGAATTACTCATACGAATCGCAGCTAAGTTTTCAAATGATACGATCTCTTATAAACATTTAGTCTATGATCCTCAATCACAGATCATAAGATCTAATGGTGAAATCATTGATCTGGGTAATGTACAGTTGAAGATCTTTGAAAAACTTTTATCTCAGTGTGGTTCAATGATTAGAAAAGAAACATTGTATGAGTGTTTGGATAATGCCTCAGATACGGCTCTGCGTGTTGCAATTACAAAAATAAAACAAAAGCTGGATATCGATATTAAAAACATAAGAGGAAAAGGGTACATACTTGAAAAATTATGAAAAAGAATCCCTTTTTAAAAACTTTATTGTGTTTTTCTCTTTATTAGAAATACTGCTTGTGTTGCTTTTTATTGAATTGTACCGTACGAAAAAAAGTGAATATAAACGTAGTCTGTTACAAGAGATGCAACTATGTAGTTATTCTTTGAAATGTGAACAGTTCTCCTTTGATTTTGAACCCCAAGATAAAAATATACTCAACAAACTATATGATAACAATGGAACTTATGCATATTTTAGCATTCCTGAATCTAAAAAATATTATATGAAGATCTCTTATGAAACCCATAAACTAAAAAGTGATATAGGAGAGATCACACAAGCATTTTGGGTTAAATTTATTCTTGCAACACTCTTACTTTTTGCAGTGGCTCTGTTTTTTACATTTTATAGTTTGCGTCCTATCAGAAAAGCTTTACATTTGAATGATGAATTTATAAAAGATATTTTGCATGATTTTAACACACCTATCACTTCTATGATCTTGAATATTAAAATGTTTAAAGATGAAAAAGGGGATGATCCTTATGTAACCAGACTATCACAAAGTATAGATCATATGATGCTTCTACAAAATAATCTTAAAACATTTTTACATAATTCACCGTCCCAAAGACAAAGCATGGATGTTGCACTTTTGGCAGAACAACGTTTGAAGAATATACAAAATATTTATCCCAAATTGAACTATACTTTTAGTAAGCATAATGATCTTGTAAAAAATACTAATTATGAACTACTTATGCGTATTTTGGATAATATATTGAGTAATGCTGCAAAATACAACACAGTACAAGGCAGTGTAAAAGTCACCATTAGAGATGAAGCCATGATTATAGAAGATACTGGAATAGGTATAAAAGATATAAAAAAGGTTTTTCAACGTTATTATAAAGAACATGAAAGAGGGCTTGGCCTAGGTTTACATATTGTTGAAAAATTATGTAATGAACTCAATATTGTGCTGAGTATAGAAAGTAAAATTGATCATGGTACAAAAATTACTTTGAATTTTAAATATTTAAAAGAAAAAAGATGATGAAACAATATACTGTCAAAACCATCTCTTTGTTATTGGTAGGGACATTGGCACTCTATGCAGATATGGATTCGCAGATAGATGCTATCCGAAATGCACCTGTTTCAGAACGTTTTAAACTTATGAATGAATTTAAAAGAGAAGTTGTTCATATGCATGAAAAAGAACGTATCATAGCCATTAGAAAACTTCAATCAATGACACGGAGTAAATATAGTAATCGGGTCATTGAAGAATTAGAACGACATGATAAACATCCAAATATACGTAAAGTGAGAGTCAGGCCTACCGTTGCAATAAAGCGAGAAAATGAAATTGAAGATCAAGTTGTAAATACAACAGTAAATCATATTGAGAATGAGACAGCAGGTCACATCGAGAATGAAACAGAAGATCATATAGAAAATGAGACTGAAGACCACATCGAGAATGAAACAGAAGATCATATAGAAAATGAGACTGAAGACCACATCGAGAATGAAACAGAGGATCATATAGAAAATGAGACAGAAGACCACATCGAGAATGAAACAGAAGATCATATAGAAAATGAGACAGAAGACCACATTGAGAATGAAACAGAAGATCATATAGAAAATGAGACAGAAGACCACATCGAGAATGAAACAGAAGATCATATAGAAAATGAGACTGAAGAGCACATCGAGAATGAAACAGAAGATCATATTGAAGATGAAACTGAAGACCATATAGAGGATGAAGTTGAGGATAAACATGAAGATGATGATTAAAATATTTTTATTTTGTATAACACTTACTGTCTTCAGTAGTGCTCAATCACTAAATGACCAAGATATGGATGGTGTACCTGATATATCTGATCAA
This sequence comes from Sulfurovum sp., assembly GCA_016744875.1. Taxonomy (GTDB): domain Bacteria; phylum Campylobacterota; class Campylobacteria; order Campylobacterales; family Sulfurovaceae; genus Sulfurovum. The sequence goes on along the minus strand of JADGDL010000039.1, from coordinate 8,686 downwards.
TGTGCCAATACGCCTTTTCTAGATATAGTTGATGCTACGGGTTGTTCAAGTACTAAATTGATCTTTCCAGAACAAAGGGATGATGGTAGTTTAGATATCGCATTTGGATATGGATTTAGCAATAATGAAGATCATATAGACAGAAATACACAATATACTTCAAAATTTCTCATCAGTTATTATCTCAATGATTGGAGTTATACTGCTAGAACAGGTTACTTTGATTCAGATAATGATGCAGGTATGCAAGATACAACACTTAAAATAAAACGAAAGTTCAGACTTACAAAGTCGTTGAAAGTGGCAGTAGGAGTAGGTGTTAAATTACCTACCTATGATTTTGTGGGTAATAAAACTGATTTTACCCTTTACAGTTCTATTGTGTATTATCCTAAATCATCTCTTTCTGTTTTTGGTGGAGTAACCCATACATTTGTAAAGGATGAAGAAGTTTATACCCCTTTACAAGACATTAATACAGTTTATGTGGGTAGTGGTTATTTCTTTACTAGAAAGCTATATGCCAATATCGCTTATAGTTATGTTGGAAGTAAGTTTACAACCAATGACCCGGCCCACTCACTTATGAGCATGCTTTTTTATAGGATCAATGATAAATGGTTTACAACAATCTCATACAGTCATGAGATAGAAGATGAATTACATAATGCACTTAATATAAAATTTGGATATAGCATTTGGTAAAACGATCGTTAAAGATCTAAGCTCTGATCTGTCCTGAGCCATAGATCTTGAATTTATAAGTTGTAAGACCTTCTATACCCATAGGTCCTCTGGCATGGAGTTTGTTTGTACTGATGCCTACTTCTGCACCAAATCCAAAGGCACCTCCATCCGTAAATCTTGTACTTGCATTGACGTAGACTGCTGCTGCATCAATGGCATTCATAAAGAGTTCTGCAGCTGTGATGTTTTCTGTGATGATGGCTTCAGAGTGGCCTGAAGTAAACCTCACAATGTGCTCAATAGCACCTTCAACACCATCTACAACTTTGATGTTCAATATATTTGCCAAATACTCCGTATCATAATCTTCATCAGTCGCATGTGCGATATCTATAATATCTTGTGTACGTACATCACCTTTGAGCTCAGTATGGGCTTCATCAAATGCTGCTTTGAGTTTAGGCAGTGCACTATCTGCTATGGCAGAGTCAACTAAAAGTGTTTCCATAGAATTACATACACCAGGGCGTTGCACTTTTGCGTTGAGTGCTATGGCTATAGCATTGTCAAGCTTGGCATCTTTGTCGATGTAAGTATGACACTGGCCTTTATCATGTTTTACTACAGATACAGTGGCATTCGCAGAGACATGTTTGATGAGTCCAGCTCCACCTCTTGGGATGATAAGATCAACATATTTATCCATTTTTATGAGTTTGTCTACACCTGCTCTTGAAGAATCGGGTATCAGTGAAACCAATGCACGTGGCAGATCATTTTTCTCCAAGACATCTTGCAGTATATTTGCGATGCACACATTAGAATTCTGTGCCTCTTTCCCACCTTTAAGTACACAGACATTAGAACTTTTAAAACAAAGTGCTGCAGTATCTGATGTTACATTTGGACGAGACTCATAAATGATACCGATCACTCCTATAGGGATAGATACTTTTTCCATTTTTAGACCATCATCAGTGATCCATCCATCCAAGACACGTCCAACCGGGTCTTTAAGTGCAGCTATGTCTTCTATAGCCACGGCCATATCTTCTATACGTGAGTCATCGAGCAAAAGTCTGTCCATGAGTGCAGAAGAAAGGTTGTTTTTCTTACCATCTGCCATATCTAAATCGTTTGCGTTTACCAGACCTCTTGTATTATCTCGTAAAGCTTGTGCCATCTCATTAAGAATTCTGTTTTTTTCTCGTCCACTGATCATGGCTAAAACTCTACTAGATGCTTTTGCTTCTTGTAAAAAACTTTCCATATAAGGTTTTCTCCTTTTACGCTTCTATGTATGAACAGCAGTAATCTGTTACAGTTTTGATCTTCAGATCAAATGATGAATTAGCCGGTACATTAAATGTCTCTGGTGTGTTGAGTGTTTTAAAATTCTCTTCACCCGGAAGTCTTATTTCCAGCTCTCCAGACATCATTTCCATTACTTCAGCAGCTTGTGTATCAAATGTATATTCACCAGGCAACATCACACCAAGTGTTTGCTTGGTACCGTCTGCGAGTGTGATAGCTCTACTTGTTACTTTACCGTCAAAATATACATTGGCTTCTTTGATCATCGATATATTGTTTAATTCTGTCATTTTTTCTTTCCTATATAGTTACGTTTAATTTTTTGCTTTAAGTTCTTTGGCTTTTTCATAAGCATCTTCTATGGCTTCCATCATAGCATTACGGACATTACCTCTTTCGAGTGCTGCATAGCCTGCAGCAGTGGTACCGCCCGGACTCATGACACCGTCTTTGATAAGTGAAGGATTTTCATGTGCCAGGAGGGGAGCAAAACCTTCAAAAAGACCTTGTACCAATATCTGTGCATCTGTACGTTTGAGACCTTGATTGACCGCACCATCTGCCAACGCTTCAGCTACAAGTGCCAAATATGCCGGCCCGCTTCCTGCTACACCCGTAGCAATATCAAGTTCATTTTCAGAACTTAACCACAAACTTCTTCCGATCTTGTCAAAGATGTTCAATGCACTCTCTTTGAGTGTTTCATCACCAGTTATCGTCGTCATAGACTTGAGATGACTAGCGCCAAGGTTTGGCATCGTTCTTATGTATTTTTTTGCTTTGATCTGTGCTTTTAAACTCGCTATAGATGTCCCAGCTAACACTGAATACATAGCATCTGCTTCTCCAGATAATTTTGGTGCCAGATCAGGAAGAGAATAGGGCTTGACACAAAGTATGATATTTTTACCACTTATATCTTCGATAGCATCGATCATTTTAGTTGTTATCTGAGGTAAGTTCTCTTTGAGCGCATTTAAAGATCTCGCATTTCTACCAAGTACTTCTATCTCATATGAGCTGATCAAACCTTCTATGAGCGCTTTGGCCATATTGCCATTTCCTATAAATGTGAGTTTCATTTACTTACCTTATTCATCAAAAAAGATGACTTATTTTATTCATTATATTGTAACAAAATACACTTCTTCTAAAGTTAAATCTTTGAATCAGTAAAATGGGATACTTTTACTCTTATATAACTTTAAGTAATTTATACTATAATTCAAAAAAATATATTTAAAGGAAAATAATATGGATGTAAATAAACTTAGAGCGACATGTAGACCTATTAGAATTGTAGTTGGATTAGCACTTATCGGTTATGGTGTATTTAGTGGTAATGCATGGTTTTACCTTGGAGCTATCCCACTTATCGCGGGGATCGTAAACTTTTGTCCGGCATGTATTATCACTAAGAAGTGTGATATAGAAGAAAAATAGAACTACTTCTTGTTCATTCCCATCGTCTTGGTGGGGATATGTCAATAATTCATTACCTTTTCACACTTAATCAAGTATAATTTCAACATAACAAAATTACAAATCTTACAAAGGTATCATTATGGATAAACTGACACAATATTTAAATGAAATTCCCCATGATGAACTACACCCTTCAGAGATAGCTAATCTTCTTAAACATCTAAGTGAAAAAGATTTTAATAAGGCCATTCAATTCATCCCTAAAGAGTTTATTGCTGACGTTGCATTGGAACTTCCGGACAGGTATTTTGAAGATGTTGTAGAGTCTTTTACCGTTCAGGAACTTGCTGAATCTCTTACTGAACTTGAGTCTGATGACCAAACAGACTTTATGCAGGAACTTGAAGAGGTCGATAGTCAAATGGCCCAGGAAGTTTTTGCTGAACTTGACAGTGATGACCAGGCAGATATTTTACAACTTAAGCAGTATGATGAAGATAAGGCCGGTGCCTATATGCAAATTGAAGTATATACCGCTGGTTTGGATCAAAATGTAGATGATGTCATACGTGATTTTGCTGAACTTCGAAAAAAAGATGAATTGGAAAATATAAACTTCCTTTTCGTGACTGATGGAGATAAAAAATTACGATATGGCATTGGTCTTGATAATCTTCTTGTATTTAACTTTAACAAAACACTTAAAGAAAATATAGAAGAGTCACCCGAAAAGTTTAAAACGATCGTTTCAACGGATAATGATGATATCGCTGATGTAGTACAAAAATTTCAAGAGTATGATTTGAATTCCATGGCTATCGTTAATGATGATGGTGTACTGCTAGGGCGTATCACTTCTGATGATATCTATGATATTATTAATGAACAGGCAACCGATCAGATGTATCACCTTGCAGGGGTAGATGATGATGCTGAAGAAGATGAAGACATTTTTAAAGCAGGTAAAGTACGTGCTGTATGGCTCTCTGTTAATCTTCTGACAGCCATCGCTGCTTCTTTGGTCATAGGACTTTTTGAAGAGACATTGCAGAGTATCGTTGCCTTGGCTATACTGATGCCGATCGTTGCATCTATGGGTGGAAATGCAGGTACACAAAGTTTGACCGTTGTCGTACGTCAACTTGCTCTTGGAGATATCGCACAACATGATGCATTCCGTACCATTCGAAAAGAAGTTATACTCTCATTGGTAAATGGGCTCTTTTTTGCAATAATCATGGGTATAATAGCGTCAGTATGGTTTGACAAAGGAATGTTAGGTGTGGTGATAGCCATGTCAATGATCATTAATTTATTGAGCGCAGGTTTTTTTGGCTCTATGGTGCCATTATTACTTAAAAAGTTGGATGTTGATCCAGCTATTGGAAGTACAGTGATCCTAACTACCGTGACCGATGTAGTTGGATTTTTTAGCTTTTTAGGGTTAGCTACCCTCATTTTATTGTAAGGATTTTAAACAAACATGGACTTATTACTTCTTTATTTTTTTGGGGCAGTGGGAATATCATTCCTCTGTTCTATACTGGAGTCTGTTCTCCTCTCTGTCAATATGGCATATGTATCTGTACTTGAAAGAGAAAGGGGAAATGCAGCCAAATTACTTAGAAAACATAAAGAAAATATCAATGTATCCATAGCTTCTATTCTTATACTCAATACGATAGCTAATACCTTGGGCGCAGCAGCAGTTGGTGCACAGGCCAAGAGTTTGTACGGTAATGAAGCGGTCTTTTATGTTTCAGCCATATTGACATTTGCGATCTTGTTTTTTTCAGAGATAATCCCTAAAACGATCGGTGCAGTGTATTGGAAACAGTTGGCACCTACAGCAGCTTATGTTATTAGATTTTTTATCTGGATGACATACCCTATCATTTTACTCACACTTTTTGTGACAAACCGCATATCTAAAGATGATGATTCTATGTCTTTAAGTAAAGAAGAGTTGTTAGAGAGTGCATTGTTAAGTGAAGGTGAAGGGGTTCTTGGAGAACAAGAATCCGATGTTATTGAGAATGTATTGCTTTTAGACAAGATCAAGATCAGAGAGATACTAACACCCCGAACAGTCGTTTTTGCTTTAGATGGTAGCCGAAGTATTAAGGATATTGTAGAGAATGAACCAGCGATATTTAAATTTTCAAGAGTACCTGTCTATGATGAAAGTATAGAAAAGATCACAGGGATAGTGATGACCAAGAAGATCTTTAAACAGGCACTTCAAGATGACAGTGTTCCTTTGAACAGTGTTCAAAAAGATATTTTTAAGATCTCAGAAAACATACCTGTATCTAGAGCGCTTGATCTTTTTATTAAGAAAAAGGAACATATGTTTTTGGTCTTAGACAGTTATGATCAAACAGAAGGAATCGTAACCCTTGAAGACTGTGTTGAAACTATACTTGGAGTAGAGATCGTTGACGAGAGTGATTCGGATGCAGATATGAGAGAAGTTGCAAAACAAAAGATGCGTTTAAAAAGACGTTTAGATCAGAATTCTACCCTTGATGAGTAATCATGTCATTAGCTACACTGGGACTTTCCGATAATATTTTAAAAGCATTAAATGAAAAAGGCTATGAGTCTGCCACACCCATACAAAAAGAACTTATCCCTGCGATGTTCACACGTCGGGACATTATGGCAGGGGCGCAGACAGGTACGGGGAAAACAGCAGGTTTTTCCCTGCCCATACTTCAAGAACTTTCCAAAACCTTTGTAGATGGACAGCATTACCCTAAAGCTGTGATACTGGTACCTACAAGAGAATTGGCAAAACAGGTAGAGGCTTCTGTAGTAGCTTATGGTAAATATTTACCCCTAAAAAGTATCGTGCTTTATGGCGGTGCCAATCTAACTTCACAAGCCAATAGACTTAAAATGGGTGTAGACATCATCGTGGCAACGTCCGGACGTTTATTAGAACACATCCATCAGAAAAATGTGAATCTTGAAAGTGTAGACTACTTGGTACTTGATGAAGCAGATACCATCTTAGATATGGGGTTTGTACATGAAGTCTCTAAGATACTACAACACCTTCCTGCAAGACGCCAAAATGTACTCATATCTGCAACACTTTCGGGGTCAGTGAAAAGACTAGCGGATCAAATTCTTACAAAGCCTAAACTGATAGAAGTAGACTCAATGGGTACTTCCGCTAGTACTGTTGAGCAAATAGTATATCCTGTTGAGAAAGAAAAAAAGTCTGAACTTCTTTCTTATCTTATAGGTTCACGAAATTATCAGCAGGTTTTGGTCTTTGTACGCAAAAAAGAGGTGGCGGATGTTGTCACGAAAGAGCTTAATCTTTCAGGACTAAAAACAGCTGTCATACACGGTAGCAAAAGTTCGGGAGAAAGAAGTAGAGCATTAGAGGGCTTTAAAGAGGGAAAGATACGTGTACTTGTGGCCACAGACATTGCTGCACGTGGATTAGATATACCTACCTTGGGTGTGGTTATGAACTACGACATTCCACACGTCACAGGTGACTACATACACCGCATCGGACGTACAGGCAGAGCAGGGGCTGAAGGTTTAGCGATCACGCTTATCTCACCCACTGAGATGGTAGCACTCAAAGACGTAGAACGTCTTATGGGGAAAAGTATTCCTCAGGAGAACCTTGAAGGCTATGCTCCTAAAGTAATAGTGGCACAAAAAGGTGCAAGAAAGAAGCCAAATGAAGTAAAAAAAGCGGATGGTGCATTTGGAAAGAAAAAGAAAAAATCTACCACTTTTTCAAGTACTAAAAAGCGTAAGACCACTAAACGTGACGGCTTTAAAGTGTATGATGCTGCAAAACCAAAAGATGATAAGAAAAATAAAAAACGCGGAAGAGGTAGAAAATAATTCTCTCTTCATCGGTGCGTATTAGGCTCTGATCAGTTTAGCTTTAAGATCTTTAATGAGTGCCAAGGTTAATGTATCTTGACCATCAATGATCTTTTTCCCGATATGGAGTTTGACACTGTGGAAAAGAAAAAGTTCACCTGCATAGTTGATCCCGAGGATAAAAGTATAATCTCCAAAAGTAAATTTTTTCAATCCTTTTGCTTCAGGTTGTTGGCTAGGGTTTTCGATATCAAAACAGACCTCATTAGGGAAGTCACTTTTACGGTTGTCGTTATTGATTAAATGTACTTCACCTAACTCAGAGGTGACCTGAACTGAGAGTTTTTGATCGAGTTCATGTGTTTTTATTGTATATGAACCAAATGTAAATTGCATGAATAGTTCCTTGTTTATTATGATAAAAGATTATAACCAATTTTGAAATGCTTTTCAATGAATTCATGTATAATTAATATACACTTAATCATAATTTTTGATATTGTCAATGTATAAAACTATTCAAAAACTACAAATAAAACCATTTCTCATATAAGTTATTTTCCATTTTCATTAAGTCAAATTTGATGAAATAACCCCTGAAATACAGGATACATGAATAGATGGAGATGATTGGTCTTCTATCATAGGATTGACTTACAAGAAAAATAATTTTAGTGTGCATGCTGTACTTTCTTACATGAAAAACCATACAATTGACGACCAGGGTGTCTATTTTGAAAGTGCAGGTGCAGAACTTTATATGCGCTACGATATTGATGAAAGTTTTCCTGTTGCAGGCGCGGGTAACTGGCTTTTCCCTAAAAACGATGAGTATAAAGGCGAATACAGTATCAAGAATCTGATTTTCTCGTTACAATACACCTTTGGTAAGAAGACATTTGATGATCTGGTTTATGTAGAACTCTCTTTACCTAATGGAAAACTGGCAAATGGTGACAGTAAAAGATACACGTATTGCTATCGGACTCCGTTATCTTTTTGATTACTAAGAAGGTTTTACGGTAGTAAGATAGATTCTTTAAGGGTAGTAGATGGAGTTTTCCCAAACATAGTTTTATAATAATCATTAAACCGACCCATATGAGAAAAACCATGATCATAGGCTATGTTTCCAACGGTTGTTGATTGGTGATCTTGTTGCAAAAGGGCATGGTGTGTTTTTCCTAAACGATATCGTGTAAGATACTGTCTTGGAGAAAACCCAAAAAGATTATGAAACCCCAAACGGACTGTTCTCCCACAAAATTTTTCATTTGAATAAAGATCTTTCATCCGTATACTGTCTTTGTAATTAAGGTCTATGTACTGTCGGACCTTGTTAGCAATAACATCACTTTCAAGTAGTTTTTCACGTTCTTTATTGGGGTCAATAGTACTAAAG
>JADGDL010000038.1 GCA_016744875.1 Sulfurovum sp. | reverse complement strand
CTATTTATCAAACCGGTATCACTTTTACCACTGTAGGATTTGGTGAGATACAACCTATCTCAGATGCAGGACGTATCTTTACGATCACGTTGATCATTTTTGGTTTTGTTGTCTTTTCTATCGCCATAGGTATTATCGCTGAAGTAGTCAAAAAAGGTGAGTTTCAAAAAACTGTCAAGGAGCGTAAGATGCTTTACGAAATTGCTAGACTTAAACACCATTTTGTTGTTTGTTACCATAACGAATTTACCATTCAAGTCACCAAACAACTCCGTGCGAACCACATCCCTTTTGTGGTTGTTGACCCTAGAGAAGATATGGAAGAGATCGCAAAAAAGTATCAATATCCGTATTATGTTTCCGCTGAACCGCATACTGAGGAAGGTATTTTAAAGTCACACCTCTCATCAGCAAAAGGGGTTATTACTTTAGCAGATAATGTAGCAGATAACATCGCGACCATCGCTTCAGCGCGCCTTTATGAAACAGAGATACACCGTATTAGAAAGTTTCTCATTATTGCCAATGCAAAAAGCAACGAAGATGATCAAAAACTTCTTAAACTCGGGGCAAATAAAGTGGTCACGCCTACAAAACTCATGGCAGAACGTATCAACGCTATGGCGGCACGTCCGGATATGGAAAACCTTCTTCAGGAGTTCCTCTATAAAAAAGATACCCCACTGGACATGGAGGAAGCAAAAGTTTCTAAAACCTCTTGGCTGGTACTGAAAAAGATAAAAGTCGCAAGATTTAGAGATGTAGCCAACGTAACCATCATTGGTATACGCCAAAAAGATGACAAGTTCATTCCTATGCCTAAAGGTGATACCATCATCATGCCTGAGTCTAAACTACTGCTCATTGGTACAGGAGACGGTATACGCAAGGCAAAAAAGATCATACGTAAAAAAGAGAAACCCGAAGAGTTAAAATATGTATAAAGTGATAGCACAGGAAAACGGTCTTGAAAATGTTCAAGGCTTTTACTGTGGTGCTACCAACGTTGGTATGCGTACAAATCCTGCAAATTCCGGTGTATCAGATGTAGATGGGGATGTTGCATTTATACGTTCTGAAGTACCCTGTGATATTTCAGCGGTATTTACTTCAAATACCTTTCAAGCGGCACCCATCAAACATTTTCAAAAGTACCCTAAAGACTTTCAAACAGACTTTATACTGATCAATGCTAAAAATGCCAATGCTATGACTGGTGAAAAGGGGATAGAAGATATCAATGCCATTATGTCATCCCTACACACTAAACAAAAAGTGCTGAACCCTGTGATGAGTTCTACAGGTGTTATAGGTTACCGTCTTCCACTAAACAAGATAAGCTCGGCTTTTGATACTTTAGACTTTAACACTCAAAACTCTCACCTGACGGCACGTGCCATTATGACCACAGACTCTTTCAAAAAAGAGTTGGCATACAAAGTTGAACTTGAAGATGGGACCTCTTTTAACATCGCTGCCATCTGTAAAGGTGCAGGTATGATAAACCCTGCTATGGCAACCATGCTATGTTTTGTCATTACGGATGCAGATATTCCAAAAACGGATATGGAGTCATTACTCACAGCCTCTACAGAACAATCATTTAACCGTATTTCTGTAGATGGTGATACTTCGACGAACGATACAGTGATGTTACTTTCAAACAAAACATCAGCAGCTTATCATAAAGAGGCATTTGAAGAAACGTTGAACAAGATCATGTTTGAACTTGCCATGCTTATACTTAAAGATGGAGAAGGCGCAAATAAACTTGTGGCATTTGAAGTTAAAGGTGCTGCCTCTGAAGAAGAAGCTAAAAAAGCTTCTATGGCTTTAAGTAACTCTCTTTTGGTGAAAACTGCACTTTTTGGCGAAGACCCGAACTGGGGGCGTATCGCTTCAACCATTGGAGCATCAGGCATTGCATGTGACGATGAAAAACTTACGATCCATTACGATGATCTTCTCATCTACTCCAGTGCATTTAGAGAGCTGGATATTGAACGTGAAAATAAAGCCTATACAATCATGAAACAAGAGAGTTTTAAAGTGACCTGTGACATCGGCTTAGGTGATGCGACATATACGTCTTATGGCTGTGATCTAAGTTATGAATATGTAAAGATCAACGCAGAATATAGAACTTGATCGACACGCTTCAATCTTTTAAAATCATTAAAGTGTTATAATACGAAATCTAAACACTAGGAATAACAATGTTACACGAATACAAAGAAGAGATTCATGAGTTAAAATTAAATAATGCACATTTTGCTAAAATTTTTGATAAACATAATGCACTTGATCAACAAGTTGAAGATGCAGAAGCAGGTCGTGTTATTTTAACAGCTGTAGAACTTGAAATACTTAAAAAAGAGAAGCTTCTTTTAAAAGATGAAGCATATAAAATGGTCATGGATCATAAAAAATCTAAAGCATAATCTTCACAAACCCTTATTACGGGGGTTTGATTAATCTTCTTTGCCTATAATATCCTTACTTTATATTCTTAGGATAAACAATGATTCTACTTAAACTTACACTTATTACACTACTTAGTACCTTTATACATGCTGTAGAGCCCGGACATGAGGGTCATAACCATGCAGAAGGCGAGCATCAAGAAATAGCACAAAAACCTCAAGACATACACTACGGCACAATACTTGAGATCAAAGGTGCCATGGGATACAAATATCTTAAAATTGATGAAGAGGGTAAAGAACTTTGGGTAGCCATTTCCAGTGCTCCCGTATCAGTAGGTGACAGGATAGGATATGATAAAAAAACTATGATGCGCGACTTTAAGAGTAAATCTTTAGATAAAACATTTAAGGAGATATTCTTTGCTTCAGATGTTTATCTTCCTCAAAAAGTGCAAAAACCAAAAAGCATGAAAGAGATGCTTGATCTAGATCCAAAGCAAGAAAATAAACCAACTGCACCTTTTGTGAAAAAAGACACATATTCCATAGAAGAGATCCATATGTGGAGAAGCCATTTAGAAGGTCAGACGATTAGCATTGAAGGTTCTATTTCTAAAGTCTCTCACGAGATCATGAAACTTGATTGGGTACATCTTAGTGATGGTACAGGTAATACGAAGATGTTGACGGATGACCTTATTTTCACGGCTGCAAATACCAATATTAAAGCCGAAGATAAAGTAATCGCAAAAGGTAAGGTCGTGGTGAATAAAGATTTTGGATATGGTTATTTTTATAAAGTGATCATCCAGGATGCAAGCTTTCAAGTAAAATAATGGCAGCATTTAACACCATAAAAGAGATACCTGAACCGCTTTTAGAGATCATAGATTCCCTTGGTTTTACCAATATGTCCGAGATACAGGAAAAAGCCATTACACCTATCTTGGAAAACACAGATATTTTGGCACAATCCAAAACAGGTTCTGGAAAGACATTGGCTTTTGGACTTCCTTGTATAATGCAAACTGACATGGGTCAAAATAGACCACAGACCATTATCATCACCCCTACCCGTGAATTGGCAGACCAAATAGCAGTTGAGTTGCGTAAAGTTGCTGCCTATAAAGCAAACCTGAAGATACTCACACTGTATGGAGGGGTACCCCTTCGTACACAGGCAGAATCTCTCGCTAAAGGTGCACATATTCTCATCGGTACACCAGGGCGTATACAAGATCATCTTTCAAAAGAGACATTGGTCCTGGACACGATCAAGACACTGGTACTTGATGAAGCAGATCGTATGCTGGATATGGGATTTTATGATGAGATAGTCAAGATAGGCTCCAACATGCCACGGTCCAAACAGACACTTCTTTTTTCTGCAACATTTCCAGAGAAAATAGAAAAGTTGGCTAAGGCACTACTCAATCAACCACTTACTATTAAAGTAGATACCATACAGGAGATCACTAAAATAGATGAAATTGTCTATGAAACTTCTGATAAATTCAAAACATTGACTGCTCTCATACAGTCTTACAAACCAGAATCACTCCTCATTTTTTGCAATACAAAGGCAGAGGTTATGTCGTTGACAGACACCCTAGTTAAACGGGGTCACTCTGCTATAGATATACATGGTGACCTGGACCAACGTGACCGTAATGAATCAGTCATTGCATTTTCCAATGGATCTAAACGTATATTAGTCGCTACAGATGTAGCTTCAAGAGGTTTAGATATAAAAGATATAGAACTTGTGATCAACTATGACCTTCCTTTTGACAAAGAGCTCTATACACACCGGATAGGACGTACAGGACGTGCCGATGCGAAAGGCATAGCATTGTCTCTCTTTTCTCCAAAAGACTCTGAGAAGTGTGCTTACGTGACGGCCCAGGCTAAAAAAGGTGAGATGAAAGATCTACGTGTAGATGCAAAGTTCAAAATGCTCTCTGATTATGATACACTTTGTCTCAATGGCGGTAAAAAAACAAAACTCCGTGCAGGAGATATACTAGGTACATTCTGTAAAGAAATAGGTATAGATAACAAGATGATAGGGAAAATAAACATTACTGACACAAAGTCTTATATTGCTCTGCATCATACTGTCATAGATAAAGTATTTACATCTTTAAAGAAAGTAAAAATTAAAAAGAAAAAGTATATTGCTTGGATCTTAGATTAATCTTCTAAGACCATTTAGAAGATTTATCGATAAATTAGCCAGATAACAGTAACCAGACCTACCATGATCCAGCCAATAATGTCCATGTATTTGTGAAGTTTCTGCTCCATGGGCTTACCACCCCATGCCATAAGACCCGCTACCATAAAAAATCGTAACCCACGACCAACCAATGAAGCAAGTACGAATGGCAGAAAAGCCATACCAACAACACCTGAAGCTATGGTGAAAACCTTATAAGGAATAGGTGAAAAACCTGCGATAAAAATAGCCCAAAAACCCCACGTTTCAAACCAATTTTTTGCCAATTCATAGCGGTCATAATACCCATGATCATTTAATATAGGCTCTATAAGATCAAATGCGTACATACCAATAAAATACCCCAGTATACCACCCAAAACAGATGTCACGGTTGTAATAAAAGCATAGTACCATGCTTTATTTGGTTTAGCTAGACTCATTGGAGCTAACATCACATCTGGAGGTACAGGGAAAAAGGAGGACTCGGCAAAACTTAACCCTCCCAAAAACCATGGCGCTTTAGGATGCCTTGCCCAAGTCATTGCCTTTGCATATAATGTAGAAAAAATTTTCATTTGTAAAGAGACTCCCTTTTAAACGATTAGAATCAATATATTGCTATGTTACTAAATAAATAGGAGTCTATTGTATTGATATGGATGATGTTATCAGTAAACTATTCTGAATAAGCACCAACAGCGGTCAATCGTTTGTAACGTTGATCAAGCAGTTCATCTTCAGAAAGCTCTCTCAGTGCTCTTACGCTATCTAAAAAATACTTTTTCACAACATCACCTGCTGTCTTTTTATCGCGGTGTGCACCGATAAGCGGTTCATCAAGTACATCGTCAACTAGCCCATGTGCAAGCAGATCATCTGGCGTGATCTTAAGTGCTTTCGTCGCTGCTTCCACTTTTGTTGGATCGTTCCATAAGATCGCAGAACACCCTTCTGGTGAGATCACTGCAAACACAGAGTAACGCATCATAGCAAGTTTATCAGCCACACCAATAGCCAATGCTCCACCAGAGCCACCTTCACCTATAACGATTGAGACAAGCGGTACCTTAATTGCTGCAAATTCAAAAAGATTTTTGGCAATAGCTTCACTCTGACCTCTCTCTTCTGCACCAAGACCAGGGTATGCACCCGGAGTGTCTATAAGCATCAAGACAGGAATGTCAAATTTTTCTGCCATTCTTACTGCACGTAATGCTTTTCTATATCCTTCAGGATTTGGCATACCGAAGTTTCTTTTGATCTTGTTCTTAACACCACGCCCTTTTTGTTCACCAATAAGCATGGTCTTTTGACCATCTATCCAACCAATGTAACATAAAATAGCAGGGTCATCTCTAAACGCACGGTCTCCATGGATCTCATAGGCATCATCCAATAAATGTTTAATATAATCCAATGCATATGGTCTGTCCGGGTGACGTGCCAGCTGAAGTTTTTGAAAGTCGCTCAATGAACCAAAAGTCTTATTAACTTCTTTTTCCAAATCTTTTTGAAGTGATTGAACCGCATCCATGTTTGCTATGGCATGTGACGATACAATCTCTTCTTGTATCTTTTCAATTTTGTGCTCAAAATCTAAATAAGTTGCCATGCATTGCTCCTTATATTTTCTTAAAGATAACTACGCCGTTTGTTCCACCAAAACCAAAAGAGTTACTCATTACCGTATTGATCTCTGCTTTTCTTGCGCCAGTGGTAATGTAGTCTAGATCACAATTTTCGTCTGGTGTTGTGTTGTTGATCGTTGGAGGAAGTACACCGTCTCTCATTGCCATGATAGAAACAACTGCTTCTATGGCACCTGCGGCACCAAGACAGTGACCCACTTGACCTTTGATAGAAGATACAGGAGGACAGTTTTCTTTTCCTCCAAACAACTCTTTAAGTGCTGCTGTTTCATTTTTATCATTAACAGGAGTTGATGTACCGTGTGCATTGACATAGTCAACACTTGGTTTTCCGGCCATATTGTATGCCATTTTCATAGCTCTTAATGGTCCATCCATTGTAGGTGTTGTAATGTGATTTGCATCGCCACTCTCACCAAAACCAACCAGTTCTGCATAGATCGTAGCCCCACGTGCTACAGCATCGTCATAACTTTCCAAAACAAGTGCTGCTGCACCTTCTCCCATCACAAAACCATCACGGCCTGCATCAAACGGTCTTGAAGCTGTTTGAGGATCATCATTACGTGTAGAAAGTGCTTTCATCGCAGCAAACCCACCTATACCTGAAGCACAGATAGCAGACTCTGCACCTACGACCAACATCTTGTCAGCAGTACCGACTATAATACTTTTTGCCGCTTCACCTATGGCATGTGTACCTGCAGCACAAGCAGTTACAGAAGAAAGGTTAGGACCTTTAAGCCCTTGATAGATAGAGATAAAACCACCAAGCATGTTAACCAATGAAGACGGAATAAAGAATGGAGAAATTCTTCTTGGTCCTCTATTTTCACATACGATAGAGTTCTTTTGTATATTTGGCAGTCCACCTATACCTGAAGCCGATGCAACACCAAATGTTTCCATATCTACATCGTCACCTATCTTTGCATCTTCCATCGCTTCTGCAGCAGCTTTTAGTCCAAGCTGTATGAATCTATCTGCTTTTTTAGCCTCTTTTGCATCCAAAACACTAGAAGGATCAAAATTTTTGATCTCACCAGCTATATTTACAGCATGTTTTTCTGTATCAAATGATTCAATGTTTGTAATACCGCATTTGCCATCTACAATCGCAGAAAAAGCGCTCTCTTTATCTAACCCTAATGCATTGATCATTCCAAGACCTGTAACTACTACTCTTTTCACTGGCTCTCCTATCCGTTATATAAAATATATATTAATCTTCCAAAAAGACTAATATATATTTTACAGATCCCTTCAAAGGGATCTATATTGAAAATTATACGTTTTCGATAAACTTGATTGCATCAGATACAGTTGCAATTGCTTCTGCTTGATCATCAGGAATTTCGATATCGAATTTTTCTTCAAGTGCCATAACTAGCTCAACAACATCAAGACTGTCAGCGCCAAGATCCTCTACGAATTTAGACTCTTCTTTAACCTCATCTGGGCTCACATTTAGTTGCTCAACAACTACTTCTTTTACATCATCAAATAATGCCATTGACTACTCCTTAAATTTATAATAAATACATCAAATTATAACTAAAAAAGCATAAAAAGCTTATAGAGTCCAATAAAATCGATACTTGTGTTGTATGAAATGAATATATTGTGTAGAAAAAGAGAGATAAAAAAGGTTAGGTAAGTATCTCTACCGCCAAGTAGAGATACTTGTCTTTTAGAATGTATATCTTAAGTTTGTATAAAAATAACGTCCTGGTTCATTCATAAGCATCACTTCATTACCCGGTGTTGCAAGTAGCACTAAGTCTTTATAGGTATTTGAAACAGCATATGTTTCATCAAATACATTGTCTACACCCAGTGTCAACTCAAAGCTTTTACCAAATTTTTTACTTGCTTTTAGATTAAGTACAGCATAAGAATCTAACTCTTGTTCACCATTTTCATAGTCTATGTCATCCCAATCATTTGCAGCAATTACTTCAGCTCTTAGATTTAACTCTGAATCATAATCATAGTTTACAGCGGCATTTAACTTAAATGGAGGGATATCTGCCATATCTGTACCAACCTGCCCTGTTAGAGGATCATCTTTTTCACCTCTTTGGTATGCCATACCGTAATCAAAATAAAGAGAATCCGTTGCAATATAAGTACCACTTAGATCAAACCCATATACGCTAGCATCCACATTTTCATAAGCATTTACTGCTCCACCCATCATATTTACATTCGATGCATTATAGGCGATATAATCATCCAGTTGAGAGTAAAATATTTTTGCTTTGATACTTGCATTTTCATACTGTTTTTCCACACCCATATCAAGCTCATAATTCACTGTATTATCTAGATCAGGTGTTCCAACAGTGTTACCCATGGCACTTTTCCAGTAAAGTTCTTTTGCATCAGGTACTCTTGATGATTTACCAAATCCGGCAAAATATGATGTTCTTGCATCAGCATGGTATGTTCCCAATACATATCCATTGAGTTCATTATAATCATTTGATTGCTGCGCAGGATTGGCAGATTTAACCTCTGTATCGTCATATCTAAGCCCAAGTTCAACAATGAGCTTATCCATTTTGATCTTATCTTCTAAAAATAATGCTGTATTTGTCGTATCAACATCCCATATACTGTGAAACTTTGCAGCAGGCAGTGCTATTTCATTTTTGTAATATCCACCATCCCAGTTTCTTACACTGTAGTCAATACCTGCTGTAATCGTATGATTATCCATATCAAAACTATTTTTGATCTTTCCACCCTTGGTCTCAGTGGTAAGGGCATGTGTCATATAGTTCACTGCACCCATTTTACGATATTTTGTTGACATAGGGTGTTCAACTTCTGATTGGTATACCTGAAGATAAAGTTCTTTTGAATATTTACCCAGATCCTTAGAAATATACTCGATATTATAAATATCAGAATCATCATAGATAGCATCCATTTTTGAGGAAGGGTATAAGATGTTATCACTTCTGTTGGCTGTATAGCTAAGTCTTAACTCTTGCGTATCCGTAATATCCCAAAACATTTTTGCCATAAGCGTCTCTTTTTCAAAAGCATCCATGTTTTTGTATCTATCCTGGTACTGTGCACCTGCAGGGACATTACCTTCTGCGATATTTTTAGCTATCTGTCCTACGAAATCATCACCGTTTCCATCTTCATACTGTTCACCTTTTTCTTTTGAACCTGAAAGTAAAAAACGTAGCGTATCTGTCCCGCCACTTAGTGAGAATGCACCCTTTTGGTAACCAAAGCTCCCTAGTCCCAGATCAACCGATCCGCTAAACTCTTCTTGTGGTTTAATTGTATGTACTTTAATGTCAGCTGAGAGTACACCGAAATCTTCTACATTAAACGGACCTTCATTGATCTCGATATAATCTACATTGTTTGTCAGTACATGAGAGATAGGAGGATCCATTCTGTTAGGACAGGCACCATGCACTTTGGCACCATCAATTGTTACAGAAATATTATCTTTTTTCTGTCCTCTGACACGGATATCATTTGCAATACCTGATCTTCTAATCAATGACACAGATGCTGATTGTTTAAAAAGTGCTTCTCCCAAGTCAGCAGACTTTATATCTTCACCACTTACATCTTTAATGATCTGTGTTGTTCCACTGGTCTCCACATTAATTGTTTCTAATGCTACCTGTTCTGCATTCAAGCATAACACGCTTGCAAAAGAGAGTACTATAATCTTGTTCATAACCCACCCCTAAAATATTTTTCGCGATTATTTCATAGTAGTGTTAATTTTGTGTTAAATAAAGATAAAAGAAACCTATCTTATTTGATATTGAAGTTTAACATTCACAGTCGCAGGTAGGGAAACTGGTATATTCTTTACCGATATCGGAAAAGCACTTTTCACAGCATAACGTGCTGAACTATGGAAGACTTTGGGTCCATTTATACGAATATTACTTACATTTCCACTACCTAAAACAGTAAACGTCACTATGACGGACCCCTGCATTCTTCTTCGTTTTGCTATCTTTGGGTAAGATTTATTTTGATTTATTTTCACCCTTATCTTTTTATAGAATTTATTTACTTTGTCTGGGTTTGCCTGACTCTTTTGTGAAGATGCTCTGCTTGGTTTTTTTACAGGTTTTTTCTTTTTAACTGTTTTTTTTGGTTTCTTTTTTATTATTTTTTTTACTTCTGGTTTCTTTTTTGGTTTTTCTATTTTTGGTTTTTCAATAACAGGTTCAGGCAAAGGAAGTAACGGTTTTACGATAGGTTCAGGAAGCTTTTCTTCCACTATTTTTTCTTCCGGAAGAGGTTCCTTTATCACTTCAGGTTCCACAACCTCTTCTTCTTTTTCTTCAACCTCTTCTAGTTCCTTTACAACAGGGGTTTCTTCAACAGGAAATACTTCAGGTGCAAAATTACTGAGCAAGACCTGCATTACTTTTTCTTCTGATCTTTCTGTAGAAATTTTTGTCTGTTGCTGTATATAAAAAAACAGTCCTATTCCCGCCATATAAAGGAGTGTGGTGCTAAAATAGGAGATAAAATGACGATTTTTTAGCATAGGACTCTTTTTTTAATTCGAATTATGACGGAAAAATATTAAGGGGATAGTTAAAGGGCAGGAGAAAACTATTTAGTCACCACCTAAGATAGTTAAACTTTAAAAAGATGCCCTAACTTATTTCGACTCTGTAAGTATGACAAAGAAGTGTTAACTTAGTGTTAAACATGAATTTTAGATACATTTAAACTAACACATGTACCTTCACCCTTTGCTGATTTGATATGGATATCGATCCCTTCTTCATCACAATACGTTTTGACCAGTGCAAGGCCTATACCTTCTCCATCCTTTTTCTCATCTGCCTGATAATACCGTTCATGTACACGCAAAAGCGCTGTCGGGCTCATACCTACACCTTCATCTTTTACACTCAGGCTATGCTGACCCAAAGTCACAGTCACAGGTTTCTCTTTTGCAGAGTATTTCATTGCATTGGAGAGTATGTTGTCAAACATCTGTTCAAAGCCGATCTTGTCTGCTTCTATCTCATAAGGCTCAAGTGTCAAATGAAAGGTATTACGTTTTTGCTCTTGGAAGACAGAAACACGCTCTTCAACCAACCGAGCCAGATCAAATTTTTCTTTTTCAATCGTATGCATCTCTTTATGTATACTGTAGACCAATTCATCATAAAGCTTTTTAAGCCTTTCGCCTGCATCCTCTATACGCTGTATACGTTTTAATGACTTTTCATCTTCCATATTCTTTTTTAACATGGCACTGTTGGCTTTTATCGTAGCCAACGGTATATTGAGTTCATGAATGATATCATTGGTTAAAGTAGTAAGTGTATCTTCCATCTGCTTTTTAGGTGCAAAGATAAGGGTAAAAAGCACATACCCCCAGCCTAGGATGGCCAACAAGACCAAAGCCCCTGCAATAAAAAATGTAAATTCATTCAACTCCCAAGACTCTAAGAAGCGATGCGTCGCAGCAAGGAGAGTCAGAATAGTCACTAGGAAAATGGCTGTTGCAAAAAGTAACTCTTTTCTCATTTCATACTCATTTGGTATCCTACACCTCGTACATTGTGTATCTGCGTAGGAAAATATTTCTTAAGCTTGGTAATGTATACACGCAATGCACCATCACTTGCTTCTTCAGAACTACTCCACAAACGTTCTTTTATCTGTTCTGAAGTGACAATATTACCTTTACCTTCCAAAAGAACCAAAAGAAGTTCACCTCCTTTGCTGCTTATGTCAAGTACTTTATCATCTTCGTAAAGCGTTTTTGTCAAAATGTCAAATTCATACCTGTCTATCGTGATGATCTGTTTGCGTATCTGTCTTCTCAGAACTGCCTGCACACGTAATAAAAGTTCATCAAGATCCACAGGCTTTTGAATGTAATCATCCCCGCCCTTTTCAAATCCCTCTTTAAGTGACGCTTTGTCTTCTCTGGATGTAATAAAGATACAGGGGGTATCATCTCCGCTTTCCCGTAACTTTTGTAAAAGTTCAAAACCGTTTTCATAAGGTAGATTAACATCAAATAAATAGAGATCAAAAAGATTTTCATAACTCAGATCAAGTGCAGAGTAAGGATCTAAAACACACTGTACATCATAGCCTTCTTCATCCAAAAAGTCTTCTAATGTTTCATTAAAAAGTTTATCATCTTCTACTATGAGTATCCGTGCCAAGACTATTCTCCATTGATTATGTTCATCATTATAACATCATATCATGTTATAATTCACCATCTGATATTATAGAGACAAGGAAAGCGCATAAGCATGAAGCATTCATTTTTACAACATGATGAAGGAAAGATCTTACTTTTTGGACTTGCACTTTTAAGTCTCTTTTTTATACTTCTTTTTTTGACAGCTATATTTGCATCAGACTTGACACGGCCATTTCTCAGTATTACTGCCACCAATGTCATTTTTGGAAGAATGGCAGGACTTTCCATAGGCATCGCTTCACAAATGGATATCACCCTACTTGTGGCTTTTAATCTTTTTATAGAGTCCATTATGGTACTGATCCTCTATCCTCTTTTTGTACTCAGTTGGAACAAACTTGAATTGATCTCTTATAAACCGCTCAATGAATTTTTGGAACGCTCCAAAGTAAATGCTAGTAGATATGAACCTTTGATCAAACGCTATGGGATCATTGGACTTATTTTATTTGTATTGACACCTTTTGCTATGACAGGTCCGGTCGTAGGAAGTTTTGTCGGATACTTAATAGGATTAAGCCATCGCATGACACTTTTTGTTGTCCTCTTAAGTACACTTGTTGCTATTATTATTTGGGTCTATTTGATTAAAAATTTTGAAGATGTGCTTGTTAAGTACAGTGATATGATCA
The DNA here is from genome assembly GCA_016744875.1 of Sulfurovum sp. Lineage (GTDB taxonomy): Bacteria > Campylobacterota > Campylobacteria > Campylobacterales > Sulfurovaceae > Sulfurovum. The sequence goes on along the minus strand of JADGDL010000038.1, from coordinate 7,231 downwards.
TGAGTGGCTTTTTTATAGCCGCGATACTCATGCTCATATGGTATTTAATGAAGAGACATTTTCGTTAATGTCTCTATCTGTTTACATAAACATTCCACCATTTACTTTAAGGGTTTCACCAGTGATATAAGAAGAGTGGTCTGAAAGTAAAAAGGCTACCGCATCAGCTACTTCTGAAGGATTACCAAATCTTGCCATCGGTATCTTGGCAGTAAAAGCATCTTTTACCTCATCTTTAAGTACATTTGTCATCTCTGTAGCGATGAACCCAGGGGTAATAGTGTTATAACGTATGCCAGATGTCGCTGCTTCTATAGCAAATGACTTAGTCATAGCGATCGTTCCACCTTTAGATGCAGCATAATTTGTTTGTCCAGCATTACCCGTTTCTCCTACAATGGAAGCGATGTTCACAACGGAACCAAAACGTTTTTTACGCATCACTTTAAGAGCCTCACGACAACCAATGAATGTAGATTTTAAGTTTGCATCTATCACATCCATGAATTGCTCACTTTTCATACGCATAGCCAGACCATCTTTCGTAATACCTGCATTGTTTACAAGATAGGAAAGTTCACCATCAGCACCAATGATACTCTTCATTGCTGCTACAAATGCAGCTTCATCACTGACATCAAAACCTATCGTTTCTGCTTTACCGCCTGCTGCTTCAATATCTGCTTTCACTGCATTTGCTTCAGCTTCTCCTGAACGGTAATTGACCCATACCTTAAGTCCCATAGCAGCCAAACCTTTTGCGATCTCAGCCCCAATACCTCTACTCGCACCTGTAACCAATACATTTGTACCTGTAAATTTCATTTTAAACCTTTTATATATTTAACAAAATTGTACCATTTTTTTATGGTACAATAATAAAAAGGATGATTATGGAAAAGAAAATTAAAAGATCAGTAGCTATATTACTTGCACATATCATCAAAGTAGATCGCAGAGATGTCAAAAAGGAAGCACCTCTATTTTGTCGTCTTATGAGAGAAGATTTTGATTGTGATAACAATGAAGCAGAAATATTTCTAACACAAACACTCAATGAAGCCTATGATCTAAATGAACATATTGCACTTATCAATGATGCGTTAGGTAGTGATAAAATAAATAAGATGCATATTCTTGAACAGATCAACCATATTATCTATTCAGACACTATCACTTCCATAGATTATGATGAATTTGAAAAGATCAAACAAGCACTTCTTCCTTCCTGATCTTAATGTGTAGCTTTAAATAAGTGGATTATCCATCTCTTTGGGTATCTCTATGCCCATAAGAGTGAGTACTGTAGGTGCCACATTATTAAGTCCACACCCTTCTTTGAGTTCACTTACACCTTCAGCCAATACAAAACACCATACTTCACCTACCGTGTGGTTTGTTAACACATGTCCTTCACTGTCTTTCATCTCTTCACAGTTCCCATGATCTGAAGTAAGTACGATAGCATAGCCATCCTCTTTTGCTTTAGCAATGATCTTTCCCAACTCTGTATCAACAGCATTGACTGCTTCACATGCCGCCTCATAATTACCTGTATGTCCTACCATATCACCATTGGCGAAATTCACCACTATGAAGTCATAAGACTCATTCATAGCTGTGCGTACTGCTTCACCTACTTGGGGAGCAGACATTTCAGGTTTCATATCATAGGTTTTTACATCAGGACTTGGTATCAGGACACGACTCTCACCAATATACGGTTCTTCTATCCCCCCATTAAGGAAAAAGGTTACATGCGCGTATTTTTCTGTCTCTGCTGTATGGAGTTGACGAAGACCTGCATTGGCTACTACTTCTGCCAAGGTATTTACTGGTGCAGCTTTAGGGAAGAGAATAGGAAACTCAAAACTTGCATCATACTGTGTCATAGTTGCTATATGCAGAGGAATGTATGTTCTTTCAAAAGCATCAAAATCTTGTTTACCAAGTGCCGTAGTGATCTCACGTACTCTATCTGAACGGAAATTGGTCACGACAACAGAATCACCCTCTTTCATCCCATTGTACGTTCCAAAAGCAACAGGTTCCATAAATTCATCGAGCTCTTTTTTGGCATAACTCTCATCAATATACGCTGCTACACTCAGATCAGTAACATTTTTCGCTTCTGCTATAGCTCTGTATCCTTTTTCCACTCTCTCCCAACGATTATCTCTATCCATCGTGAAAAAACGTCCACCTATAGTAGCGATGGAAATATCCTCATCACAGATGGCTTCTATCTGCTTCACATACGTTTTTGCAGAACTCGGACTTACATCCCTACCATCCGTAATGAGGTGTAAAAATACTTTTTTACCCTTCTTTTTTGCAAGTTTAGCCATACCCATGGTATGATTGATATGCGAATGCACACCACCGTCACTCAACAATCCCAAAAGATGTACACGGTCACTTTTAGCCAGAGTATTATTGAGCGCTGTGTTGTTTTCTATACTTCCATCTTCAAGTGCCAAAGAAACTTTTACCAGGTCCTGATACAAAATACGACCTGAACCGATCGTCATATGTCCTACTTCAGAGTTTCCCATCTGTCCTTCGGGTAAACCTACAGAAAGACCATGTGTAGAGATGAGTGCTCTTGGTGCATCTTCAAAAAGTGTATCGTAAGTAGGTTTTGTTGCATCTTTAAATGCATTACATGTACTGTCAGGTTTACAGCCAATACCATCAGTAATGATTAAAATTGTTTTTTGTTTTTTCATAACACATCCTGTCACTTGTAAAGTCGTATATTTTATTGAAATAATAGTAAAATAAACTTTCTTAAAGATAAAGGGTTTTAATTTAATGCTATATGAACTTTCTCAACTCCTGGATATCAACCTCTTTGGATATATCTCAGTACGTGCCGGTCTTGCCTTTTTTATCGCATTTATACTGACACTTTTTATCATGCCAAAATACCTTGCATGGGCCCTCTCAAAAAATGCAAATCAACCCATCTCAAAATATGTCCCTGCGCATGAGGGGAAACGTCATACCCCAACAATGGGTGGTGCTATCTTTCTTCTTTCTACGCTTATCGCGGCACTCATCACCGTTGATCTGACAAATCCATATATCCTTGGTGGTATCATTACACTTGTCGGTTTTGGCCTTGTAGGCTTAAAAGATGACTTGGGAAAAGTTCTGGCTGGAGATAATCTCGAAGGACTTACACCTAGAGGAAAAATGTTCTTACAGGCACTTGTGGCAATTGTGGCAACAGGAATTCTTCTATACTCAGGTTTTCCTACAGATTTTTATGTGCCCTTTCTTAAAGCACCTATTTTTGACTTAGGATATATTGCCATTCCGTTTTGGATACTTATCTTCTTAGCTACAACCAATGCGGTAAACCTTACAGATGGACTGGATGGACTGGCTTCAGTGCCTTCAGTCATCGCCCTTTTCACACTTGGTGTTATCGTCTATGTAACTGGACATGCTATTTTTAGTCAATACCTCTTAGTGCCTAACATCAAGGGTGTCGGAGAAGTGATGATACTCGCAGCAGCACTCTCAGGTGGCTTACTTGGTTTTCTATGGTACAACTGTTATCCTGCAGAAGTCTTTATGGGAGATACAGGGAGCTTAGCCATTGGTGGTTTTTTGGCCTACCTTGCCATACTGGGGAAAAGTGAGGTACTTCTTATTCTCATCGGTATCATTTTTGTGATCGAGACTGTATCTGTTATCTTACAGGTAGGTAGTTTTAAGCTTCGTGGCGAACGTATCTTTCTTATGGCACCTATACACCATCACTATGAACTTAAAAAGTGGGCAGAGAACAAGATCATCGTACGTTTTTGGATGATCGCATTCATCGCTAACATTCTTGCGCTTGTATCATTTAAGTTTAGATAACATGCAAATAAAACCTACGCTTTTCGGATACGGACTCACGACTAAAGCCATCGCAAAAAAGCTGGGTGGTGGCTGTACTTTTTTTGATGACAATGTCAAAGAACCCTATACCGATGAGAATGGGAATAAACTCTTTCCTTCGCATCTTTTTGATCCAGATAATAGTATCTTGGAAGTGACAACACCTAGTCTTAAACCAGACCATCCATTGATCATAGCAGCAAAAAATCTTCTAAGTGAATATGATTATTTTAAGGAAGAGATGCCTTTTAGCATCTGGATATCTGGTACCAACGGGAAAACAACCACTACCCAGATGCTCACACATCTTTTAGAAAAAAGAGGTGCTGTAAGTGGCGGGAACATTGGTACACCTTTGGCTGAATTAGATACTGATGCACCTATATGGGTACTTGAATCCAGCTCTTTTACACTGCATCATACCCATACTGTTTCACCAGACATCTATCTGTTATTACCTATCACACCAGACCATTTAGACTGGCATGATACAGTAGAGCAGTATGAAGCAGATAAGCTAAAACCGCTGCTTAATATGAAAGAGGGAGAACTTGCGCTGGTTCCCAAAGGGATGCATCTTCCAAAAACAGATGCATATCTTGTTGAATATGACTCTAATACCTTCATAGAAGAGTATTTCAAACTGGAAAGTGCAGAGTTACGTTATAAAGGAGCATTTTTACAAGATGCTTTACTTGCACTTGCCATCACTAAAGTACTTTTTGATGAAGCTGATTATGCATTGATGAATAACTTTATTCTCGACGCACATAGACAAGAAGAACTGTACGATGCCCAAGGAAGACTTTGGATCAATGATTCAAAAGCCACAAATCTAGATGCAAGTATTCAGGCAGTAAAAGGGTATGCAGATAAAAAGATCCATCTCATTGTTGGTGGTGATGATAAAGGTGTTGATCTAAGCCCTCTTTTTGCGCTTATAAAACCTTTAGATCTTACATTATATACTATAGGGGCAAATAATGACAAACTTTTGCAACTCTCAAAAGCATATAATATTCATGCGGTTGAATCGAAAACCCTTGCTGTTGCCATAGAGAAGATCTCCCATCTCTTAGATGAAGACAGTGTAGCACTTCTCTCACCTGCTGCTGCCAGCTTTGATCAGTTCAAATCTTATAAACACAGAGGGGATACTTTTAAAGAATTGGTAAAAGATTTAAAAAAATAAAAAAACCCTCATTTATTTGCCTATCTTTTAAGTTTAAGCCGTTATAATTCTATCCACTTAAACAGACATCTTGTCTTTAAGTTGTGGCTCCATAGCTCAGTTGGTAGAGCAAAGGATTGAAAATCCTTGTGTCGGCGGTTCGATTCCGTCTGGCGCCACCATTTCTTAAATATTAACCAATTCTTATCATTATTATTAACAAATCCCATTAACAATTCTTAAATACCGATGACTTTTCCGTCCTATTTTCTATTATTTCATACAAATCTTTTATATCTAACCTCCTATATGCCACGTATATACGGCTATTGTAATAAAATATTAACTTGTTGTTAACTTTTTATTAATTTAGTTGACATTTATAAATAAAAAATGTTATACTTCGCTTGTATTCAAACAAAATTCAAGGAGAATTACAATGAAAAAAACATTATTACTTTCAGTAGTAGCATCAACAATGATTATGGCTGGTGGAGATATCGCTCCAGTTGAGCCAGTAGTAGAAGCACCAGTTATGGTTGAGGAAGCATCGGCTTGGACATTTGGTGGACAAGCAGTAGCATATACTCAAACAACTGACAATTACGGTGACGGTTCATTATTTGATGATGAGTCTACATATGCGGCTTGGGGTGGTCAACTTAGAGCAACTAACTCTGACATCTTTGCAGGGATCGGTGCAGGTATCGAAGTTTCTGGTATTGTTTCAGACGAAGGTGACTTACCTGGATTCTACCCAGGTGGTGGAAATGCCGGTACTACATCTGGTGGGTTTACACAAGCTTATTTAACATATGGTATGGATTCTATCAATACTAGCATTAAACTTGGTCGTCAAACACTTCCAAAATCACTTTCTCCATTTGCATACTCTGAGGGTTGGCAAATGTTCAAAAATACATTTGATGCTGCTTTAGTAGTGAACTCTTCACTTCCAGACACAACTCTTGTATATGCATTTGTAAAAAATGCTAACAGTTCAGTTAATAACTATGCTGATGAAGATTCTTTTGGAAAAGTAAATGGTAGTGACGGTGCTCACATGTTTACAGCTATGAACAAATCAATCGAAGGTATCACACTTACTGGTACTTACTATAACCTTCCAGATGCTGCAGACATCCTTTGGGGAGACATTAAAACTAAATTTGGTGGTCTTTCAATAGCTGGTCAAGGTGGACAGATTGATCCTGATGGTGGAGACGCTGGTACTGCATGGGGTGCAAAACTTGGTTATGACTTCGGTATGTTTGACGCTTCAGTTGCATACTCTTCAGTAAGTGATGATGGTGTACAATTCAGTAACCTTACTGGTATTAAATCTCCACTTTACACACAAATGGTACTTAACAACGTTGGTCAATTCCACGCTGCTCCAGATTCAGACTTCCTAAAAGTTGCTGCATCAGCTAAAGCACTTGGTGGTAAATTTACTCTTGGATACGGTGACGCTGAATCACAAGGTACTGACTTTACAGAAATTGATGTAATGTACAAAACTAAACTTACAGAAAATACAACACTATTTGCTGCATACGTTTATACTGATATAGATACTGCAATCGACTCTACTAACTTTGTACGTTTCTGGGCAAGATATAACTTCTAAGCATTACGCTTAAAAAGTTTTTCAAACCTTTTAGAGTTCAGGCTTTTGCCTGGCCTCTAAGCTCTCTTTCTTTTTCAAATCACTTTACATTTTTTCAATCTTATACATTTATCTTACATTTCGCTATAATGCTGAAAAAGTCTAAAATTCAATATAGAGAAGTTCCCTATGTCTAAAAAACTACACCTTGTCAGCCTTGGCTGTACCAAAAACCTTGTCGACAGCGAAGTAATGCTTGGTCGTCTTAAAGAGTATGAGATCACTGATGATAACACGCAAGCGGATGTGATCATCGTAAACACATGCGGGTTCATTGATGCTGCCAAAGAAGAGAGCATTAACACTGTGCTTAATTTACATGATGAACGTAAAGATAATTCTGTACTCGTCATGTCAGGATGCCTTACAGAACGTTATAAAGAAGAATTACAAGCAGATATGCCTGAAATTGATATCTTTACTGGTGTAGGTGACTATGAAAAAATAGATGAACTCATCGCATCTAAACAAAGTACCTTTTCTCCAGAAGTTTATCT